>CAJOOX010000029.1 GCA_905236195.1 uncultured Bacteroidales bacterium | reverse complement strand
TGTCTTTGGCTGTAGCCTTCCCGTTATCAGGGCGGCTTGGGGACTTGCACCCGTTAGAGTATGCCCATGCTGGGCGAACTAAAAAAAATGCTCCGCAGTCCAATCGCTGCGGAGTTTTTTTGTGCTATCTGCTTAAGAAATCCAGCCGTATCCGGCTGCAATCAAGACCAAGAATTTGAGAGATGGAGTAAACTACCGGCGTTTGAAAAGCCGGTCAATGAACCAGAAGAAACGGTTGTTCCGGCGCACTTTCCAAAGGGTTTTCTTATAAAGTGACTCCATAAGCCCGCGCACAGTATGGCTGTAGGCTCTCGCCTTGCGCCTCTCCTGCACCTGGTAGCGTTCGCCCCAATATACACGGTTGTAGCGCTTTGCGCTATCCAGCGGCTGACTGACGATGGCAACGAGAAAATCCTCCAGCCTTCCCATCACTTCGGCCAAAGAACACGAGGGGTCGGCAAGAGCCGACTCATGCAGCATCCGCAGCATGGCATCGGAATCGGCATCCAGCCGTTTCACCTCCTCCACAACCTCCTCGAAGGAGGCATAGCGGTGGCAGTTGATGAATGCTGCCCCATTGAAGACCCGCTCCACCTCGGGGTCTCCCCAGTAGATTGGAATGGCACCTGCAGCAAATGCCTGCACTAGTTTCTCGGTGGTATAGCCGGGATAGGACGAGTTCTCGAAAGCGATGCAGAAACGGTACTGCCGCTGGAACGCCGCCTTGTCGGCCACAGGGCCGCCTATATTATTGCGGAACCGGCCGCCGGATGCCACGGGACGATAGGCCGACAGCATGTCGAAGAAACGGTTGCGTTCGGCCGAGGCGCGGTTATTGGAATAGACAAAGGAACAGAACCCTTCGCGGTTCAGAAACTCGCTGTCCGGAGACAGATGTCTGCGTTCCATGGCCAGGGTGTCCTCCGTATAGAGATAATGGATAGGAAGCCGGAAATAACGGTCGCCGAAATCCATGCGGTCGAAGCCGATGGCATAGTCACACAGGTTGAAATCGGGCACCTGGTTCTCGCCGGTATAGAAAATACGGATGCAGTCGTAGCGCAGATGCGTGTCGCCAAAGACTGAGTAGAAGAGGTAATCGGGGTCATCGGTAATCTCAACATCGAAATGCGTCGAGAGCAACTCGGTAATGAAATAATGCTCCGGGTCGAAGCCGTCGTAGAAGTCGGCAAAGCCTATCTTTATTTTTCTCATAACGGCACAAAGATAACACAAAAAAACGAAACTGCCAAGGCAGACGATTTTTTTTTGGCCAGGCGGCCCTCTTTTTAAGAAAGAGAGACACCTTTTGCACGCTCCAGACTACAAAAACAGATAGCAAACTAAATAAATAATGCATATTTTACTAATGCAGGAGGAAAAACTTGCATATATGAAATAAAAGTTGTATCTTTGCAGCAAACAAACAACAAACATCCAAATATGATTTATCCAATACTGACAGCCGAAGAGGCTGCACGAACCATCAAGAACGGTGACGTAATCGGCATCGGCGGTTTCTCATCGGTAGGTACGGCCAAAGCCATTCCCTCGGCACTGGCCAAGTATGCAACATCAGAACACGAAGCAGGCCGCGACTTCAAAATCGGTCTCATCACAGGCGGTGCGACGGGCAATCCCATCGACAGCGAACTGGCACAGGCCAAGGCTGTGAAGTTCCGTACTCCCTTCCAGTCGAACAAGGACATGCGCGGTGCCATTAACGCGGGTGAGGTACAGTATTTCGACCTTCATCTGTCGATGATCGGCCAGGACGTACACTACGGGTTCCTGGGCAAGATTGACACAGCTATCGTGGAGGCCTCGGAAATCAACGAAGACGGCAGCATCATCCTGACGACATCGGTGGGCATCTCCCCCACGCTCTGCATGGTGGCCGACAAAATCCTGATTGAACTGAATGAAAAACATGCCGGCAAACTGCGCGGCATGCACGATATCTATGTTCCGGCCAATCCGCCCTACCGCAAGGCTATCCCGATTGAGCATGTGGGCGACCGCATTGGTACGATTGATGTGAAAATCGACCCGAAGAAGGTAATCGGCGTGGTACTGACGAACGACAGCGACCACCTGGCTCCCTTCACGCCCCTGAACGCCGAGACACAACAGATAGGCAACAACGTGGCCGACTTCCTGGCCAACGAACTGAAGCGCGGCGGTATCCCGAAGGAATTCCTGCCCCTGCAGAGCGGTGTGGGCAACATTGCCAACGCGGTGCTCGGCGCCCTGGGCGACAACCCGCAGGTGCCTGCCTTCTCGATGTATACGGAGGTGATTCAGAACAGCGTGGTGGATCTGATGCTGAAGGGCCGGTGTCAGTATGTGACAGGCTCGTCGCTGACGCTGGACGAAGAGGCCCTGCAGAAGATGTACGACAACATGGATCTGTTCGGCTCGCGCGTCCTGCTGCGTCCTCAGGAACTGACGAACCATCCGGAGATGATCCGCCGTCTGGGCATCATCGCCATCAACACGGCCCTAGAGCTGGATATCTTCGGCAACGTGAACTCGACACACGTGAGCGGTACGAAGATGATGAACGGTATCGGCGGCAGCGCCGACTTTGCACGCAACGCCTACCTCTCAATCTTCACGACGCCCTCGACGGCCAAGAAGGGTCTGATTTCGTCGATTGTGCCCATGGTAACGCACGTCGATTCTTCGGAACACAGCGTACGTGTGGTTGTGACGGAACAGGGCGTGGCAGACCTGAGAGGCAAGTCGCCTTCGCAGCGTGCCCGCCTCATCATCGAGAACTGCGTTCATCCCAACTACAAAGAACTGCTCTGGGATTTCCTGCGTCTGTCGGAGGGCAAGGGTCTCCACACTCCTACATCTCTGCGCCACGCTTTCGCGATGCACATCGCCTACGAGGACAC
>CAJOOX010000028.1 GCA_905236195.1 uncultured Bacteroidales bacterium | reverse complement strand
TCATCTTAATAAACTTAGTTCGTTGCACCATCACCTGTATGCCGCCGCAAAAAGTATTGAATGTATCTTCATTTACAAAGTTAGGCGAAAGGTCCCGAACTCATAGGGACTTCCGCCTAACTCGTTTGTAATCAAGGTTCGTCGATTATTCCTCGACTGCTGCCTGCGCGGCCGCGAGTCTTGCAATCGGCACGCGGAAAGGAGAACAGCTGACGTAATCGAGACCTACGCGGTGGCAGAACTTGACAGAGGAAGGCTCGCCGCCATGTTCGCCGCAGATACCGCACTTCAGGTCGGGGCGAACCGAGCGACCCTTCTCGACAGCCATCTGGATGAGCTGGCCTACGCCGTTCTGGTCGAGAACGCGGAAGGGATCGACCTTGAGAATCTTCTTCTCGAGATAGACGGGAAGGAATGAGGCGATATCGTCGCGCGAATAGCCGAAGGTCATCTGCGTCAGGTCGTTGGTTCCGAACGAGAAATACTCGGCACGGGTAGCGATACGATGAGCCGTGAGGGCTGCACGGGGAATCTCAATCATTGTGCCGACCTTGAAAGGTATGGGCTCGACACCTTCTTCCTCGAAGAGTTTGGCAGCTGTTTCGCGGATAATCTTCTCCTGCTGTTCGAACTCATAAAGGATACCTACGAGGGGCACCATGATTTCGGGA
The DNA here is from genome assembly GCA_905236195.1 of uncultured Bacteroidales bacterium. Taxonomy (GTDB): domain Bacteria; phylum Bacteroidota; class Bacteroidia; order Bacteroidales; family UBA3663; genus Liminaster. The sequence continues at coordinate 29,585 of CAJOOX010000028.1, read as the reverse complement.
CGGGGGTCGAAGCCCTCCTTCTTCAGCTGGATGGCAGCGCCGAGAATGGCCTTGGTCTGCATTTCGGTGATTTCGGGGAATGTGTTGCCGAGACGGCAGCCGCGGTGGCCGAGCATGGGGTTGTGCTCCATGAGTTTGTCAACACGCTCGCGAATCTCCTCAACGGTGAGGCCCATGGTCTCGGCCATTTCCTTCTGACCCTTCTCATCGTGGGGTACGAATTCGTGGAGCGGGGGATCGAGCAGACGGATGTTGACAGCGAGACCGTCCATAGCCTTAAGGATGCCGTAGAAGTCCTTCTGCTGGTAGGGAAGCAACTTGGCCAGCGCCTTGCGACGACCCTCGGAGGAATCGGAGAGAATCATCTCACGCATGGCGACAATCTTCTCAGCTTCGAAGAACATGTGTTCGGTACGGCAGAGACCGATACCGACGGCACCGAACTGACGTGCGACCTCAGCATCGTGAGGAGTGTCGGCATTGGTGCGGACTACAAGGCGGGTGTACTTCTTGCAGAGATCCATGAGCTGAGCGAAGTCGCCTGAAATCTCGGCAGCCTTGGTCTCGATCTGACCCTGATATACACGGCCTGTGGAACCGTCGATGGAGATGAAATCGCCTTCCTTGAGGACGGTACCATCGACCACAACGACTTTCTTTTCATAATCCACCATGAGGGCACCTGCACCTGAAACGCAGCACTTGCCCATACCGCGAGCCACAACGGCAGCGTGGGAAGTCATACCGCCGCGGCAAGTGAGGATACCTTCAGCCACAGCCATACCGGCGAGGTCTTCGGGCGAAGTCTCGATACGCACCATGATGACCTTGTGTCCGTCCTTGTGCCATTCGGCAGCATCGTCGGCACTGAATACAATCTGACCGCATGCTGCACCGGGAGAAGCGGGCAGACCAACGGTGAGAGGAGTAGCCTGCTTGAGAGCCTTGGCGTCGAATACGGGGTGGAGCAATTCGTCGAGTTTGTTGGGTTCGCAGCGTTGGATAGCGGTCTTCTCGTCGATGAGACCTTCGCGCAGGAGATCCATGGCAATCTTCACCATTGCCGTACCCGTACGCTTACCGTTGCGGGTCTGGAGGAACCAGAGTTTACCTTCCTGCACGGTGAACTCCATATCCTGCATGTCGTGATAGTGCTTTTCGAGCTTATCCTGGAGGGCATTGAGTTCGTTGAAGATGCCGGGCATGGCTTCCTCCATCGAGGGATACTTAGCCTTACGCTCTTCCTCGGAAACGCCCTTCAAACGTGCCCAACGACGCGAACCCTCGGTCGTAATCTGCTGGGGAGTACGGATACCGGCTACCACGTCTTCGCCCTGTGCGTTGACGAGCCATTCACCGTTGAAGATATTCTCACCAGTAGCGGCATCACGGCTGAAGCAAACACCGGTAGCGGAACTTTCACCCATATTACCGAATACCATTGCCATGACGGAAACTGCAGTACCCCACTCGGCGGGGATGCCTTCCATCTTGCGGTAAAGAATGGCACGCTCGTTCATCCAGGAATCGAATACTGCGCAGATAGCGCCCCAAAGCTGCACTTTGGGATCGGAGGGGAAGTCCTTGCCCGTGCGGTCCTTAATAGCCTTCTTGAAGAGAGCCACCAGTTTCTGGAGCGCTTCGACGGGTAGGTCCTTGTCAAGGGTGACCTTATACTCTTCCTTGACCTTCTCGATGATGGCTTCGAATGGATCAATATCAGTCTTGTTGACAGGCTTCAGTCCCATGACAACATCGCCGTACATCTGTACGAAACGGCGGTAGGAGTCCCAAGCGAAACGGGCATTGCCTGTCTTGGCAGCGAGGCCTTCCACAACCTCGTCGTTGAGACCCAGGTTGAGAATAGTATCCATCATGCCGGGCATGGAAGCGCGCGCACCTGAACGAACAGAAACAAGGAGTGGATTCTTGACATCGCCGAAGCGGGAGTTCATAAGTGTCTCGATGTGCTGCACACTCTTCTCTACATCGTCCTTCAAGAGAGCAACGATTTTGTCCTTGCCTACCTCATAGTATTCATTACAAACATCTGTTGTAATGGTAAAACCAGGAGGAACGGGCACACCGATAAGATTCATTTCTGCCAAATTGGCACCCTTGCCGCCGAGGAGGTTCCTCATGTCGGCTTTACCTTCAGCCTTACCGTTACCGAAGGTATAAACTCTTTTTTTAGAAATTTCCATACCTAAATTTTTAGGATAAATGAAGTTTTGATATTAGGATAGCTAATGCTTAAAATAAAACAATTGAAGTCCTAGGAGCGAAATGCACCCTGAACGGCGCAAAGATAATGCAAAAAACTGAATTCCGCAAATATATTTTACAAAAAATGATTAAATCGTGCAAGAAAATAGATTACACATCTTCAGAATGCATCACAAACTCAGACAATTTTGCACATTATAGCAACAATTTATATTGCCGGCCGTCGATAATTTGCTCTGCAAGGGGCAAAGCATCCACTTTGCCGCAATCGAGCCAACACGTCTCACCCAAACGGACGAGGTAGGGCTGAATCCAATGCTGCCCGCAGACCGCAAGATAAAAATCGATGATTGAGAACACCTTGGCGGGATAGTTCTCGAGCAAATGCATGAGGGATGGTTTGACAACAGCGATTCCGTTGAAAGCCTGTTTGGAAAGATATCGATGCTGCTCCATGCCCAAAATGGGTCCTCGCTTCTCCCCTGTGTTGACATTCTCCCACCCGAGCAGGTGGTCGTAATCCCAAAGGAGATAACGCTGGGTTTCGCGCTGAGAGACGCAAAGGGTGGCTTCAGAGAGATCCAGCGAAGAATTCCACAAATCACGCAGGTCGATTTCGGATATGATATCGACATTGTGAATCAATACCGGTTCGTTTCGTCGCAAGAGAGGCAAGGCATGTTTGAATCCGCCTCCGGTATCGAGCAGTTCGTCGCGTTCGTCTGAAATCCGGATATTCATTCCGAAATTGCGGTTCTGTTCGAGGAAAGCAATAATCTGATCGCCAAAGTGGTGGATATTGATAACCACGAGATCGACACCTGCCGCACGTAACCGCATGAGAAGGTGTTCCAATAGGGTTTTACCACCAACTTCGACCAGGGCCTTGGGCCGGTCGTTGGTAAGAGGGCGAAGCCGCGTACCCAATCCTGCGGCATATATCATTGCTTGCATGTTCTGCTATAATTGTAAAAAATATTATTAATAGGAATCAGAGCTCCAGGTCGAGACCTTCGTTGGCGAGCACAGTGTCGGGGAAGACTGAGCGGGCCTCATCAAGCAGCATCTGCTCGGATTCCGGCTGATGGAAACGGGAAGAAAAATGCCCGATAACCAACTTCTTCGCCCCGGCTTTGAGAGCAATGGTTGCAGCCTGGAGAGCAGTCGAGTGTCCCCTCTGGTAGGCTTTATCACGGTCGCAGTCGAGATAGGTTGCCTCGTGGTAAAGCAAATCAACACCCGAGATGAGGGAGAGGACTGCCTCGGAATAGATCGTATCGCTTATATAGGCATACTTTCTCGGTGGAGCAGGTGCTGTAGTGATTTCTGCGTTGGGAATCACCCTTCCGCCAGGCATTTCCCAATCGGCGCCGGCCTTAATGGCATTGAAGTAAGCCACGGGGATGCCGAGTTCCTGCGCACGTTGCACGATCAGATGACGGGGTCGCGGTTTCTCCTCAAAAATGAAACCCGTGGTGGGAACCCGGTGACGTAACGGTATGGTACGCACCAGGAGTTTGTCGTTCTCGAAGATGACGGTGGAATAGGCTGTTGTGTGGGGTTCGAAGCGGACCTCCATTGAGAGTTCGGGACAGAAGTATTCGAACTGCGGGCCAAACACTCTCTCGAAATCAGGTTCGGCATGAATCACAATTTCGCCCTGCCGTTGTCCGAGTCCCAACGTGGATATCAGTCCCACAAGACCGAGACAATGGTCGGCATGAAGATGAGAAAGAAAAATGTGTCCGATTTTGGACTGCGATACCTGCCACTTGAGGAGACTTCTCTGCGTACCTTCCCCGCAATCGACCAGAAACAGATAGCCTCTGAAATCGACCACCTGGGCGGACGGCAAATGTCTCAAGGTAGGCTTAGCAGACCCGCAACCGAGTATTTTGACACCGAATCTATCCACTTTTAGAAATTTTTGTCTGCAAAGATAACGAAATTTTCTGAAAAACCACTATCTTTGCAGCAAAATTTTTAGTAAAAATGTCAACAACACTGATTTTGGCTCTGATAGCCGCCTATTTTGCAATCATTTTTTACGTGACTTGGCGCACAACACGCGACCAAGCGTCCACAGCCAAGTCTTTTGCGGTCGGCGACCGGAAGTCCCCGTGGTGGGCTGTAGCCATCGCGATGATCGGCACAAGCATCTCGGGCGTCACCTTCATTTCTGTTCCGGGCATGGTAGCCGGCACCCAGTTCTCGTATCTGCAAATGGTTTTGGGATTCTCTGCGGGCTATTTTGCCGTTGCGTACATACTCCTCCCCCTGTATTACCGTCTGAATCTGTACAGTATATACGGCTATCTGGACCAACGCTTCGGGTCAAGGAGCTACCGTGTAGGCTCCGTTTTTTTCCTGATTTCAAAATTTCTCGGATGCGGTGTCCGGATGTATCTGACGGCCCTCGTGATGCAATTGGTATTATTTGAATCGCTGGGCATCCCCTTCTGGGCGAACATTGCCCTGACCATGCTCATCGTATGGCTGTACACCTTCCGTGGCGGAGTAAAGACGCTGGTATGGACGGATATGCTGCAGACCCTGTGCCTGCTTTTGGCCGTGATTTTCTGCATCTACTATGTCTGCAAGGCGATGGAGCTTGACGCTGCTGGTTTATGGAACACTGTTGCCGACAGTCCAATGTCGAAGACCTGGTTCTTCAGCGACGGCAACGACACCCGATTCTTCTGGAAACAGTTCCTCGCCGGTCTTTTTACTACCATTGCCATGACGGGTCTCGATCAGGACATGATGCAGAAAAACCTGTCGTGTAAAAACCTGAAGGAGGCACAGAAGAATGTAGTGTCCTACGGGTTTGCCTTCTTGCCTGTCAATCTGCTTTTTCTGGCGCTGGGTGTATTGCTCTATCAATATGCTGCAAACCTGGGGATGTTCAACAACAGCTTTCTGACAGACCTTGCAGGCTCACCGCTCAAAAGTGACGAACTCTTCCCATATCTGGCAACATCGGTCAACGGGAACGGCGTTTCGCTTCTCCCCACTATTGTGGGCGTGCTTTTCATACTGGGGCTTATTGCAGCCGCTTTCTCTTCTGCGGGGTCGGCAGTTACCGCCCTTACGACATCGGTCACCATTGACCTGCTGCAGGCCGACCGCAAAGAAGACGAATCCACTCTGTCGAAAACTCGCTACAAGGTTCACCTGATCAACGTGCTCATCATGGGCGTACTTATATACCTTTTTAAAATAATAGGCAACACATCCGTCATCTCAGCCGTTTATATTGTAGCCTCCTACACTTACGGTCCGCTGTTGGGGCTCTATCTGTTCGGGCTGATAACCAAACTGAAACCACGCGACCGCTGGGTTCCCTACATCTGTGTTATCTCCCCCGTCATTTCGTTCTTCATAGCCCAGAACTCAGAGGCGTGGTTTAACGGATACAAGATGGGCTACGAACTGCTGCTCGTCAATGCTTCGCTTACGATGGCAGGCCTTTGGGCGGCATCGGTCGGCAAAGCCTCAAAGAACTAAAAAAAACGAAAGGGTCCTCACAAACGGGGGCCCTTTCGTTAATTATCAGGAAAATCCAGCGGGATTACATCATACCACCCATGCCGCCGCCCATACCGGGAGCTGCAGCAGGCATCGGATTCTCCTCCTTCTTGTCGGCAATCACACACTCGGTGGTGAGGAACATACCGGCAATTGAAGCAGCGTTCTCGAGAGCTACACGCGTTACCTTGGCAGGATCAATCACGCCGGCAGCATGGAAGTTCTCGAACTTGTCGGTGCGTGCGTTGTAACCATAGTCGCCCTTGCCTTCCTTGACTTTCTGTACGATGACGGCACCTTCCTTACCGGAATTAGCCACAATCTGACGGAGGGGCTCCTCGATGGCACGCTTCACGATTTCGATGCCGACAGTCTCGTCATCAGTATCGCCCTTGAGTCCTTCGAGTGCGGGGATAGCGCGTATATATGCAACACCGCCACCGGGAACAATACCTTCAGCCATAGCAGCACGCGTAGCGCAGAGAGCGTCGTCCACACGATCCTTCTTCTCCTTCATCTCAACCTCGGAGGGTGCACCCACGTGGAGCACAGCCACACCGCCGGCGAGCTTGGCGAGACGTTCTTTGAGCTTATCGCGGTCGTAGTCAGAGGTTGTCTTTTCAATCTGAGCCTTGATAACGTTGACACGCTCCTTGATAGCAGCCTTGTCGCCTGCACCGTCCACAATAGTAGTCTTCTCCTTGTCAATAGTGACCTTCTCGGCACGGCCCAGCATCTCGGGAGTAGCATTCTCGAGTTTGAGGCCCACCTCTTCGCTGATTACTGTACCGCCCGTGAGAATAGCGATATCCTGGAGCATCTCCTTGCGACGGTCGCCGAAACCGGGAGCCTTGACAGCACAAATCTTGAGCGAGCCGCGCAAGCTGTTGAGTACTAGTGTGGCAAGAGCCTGGCTGTCGACATCTTCGGCAATTATGAGCAGAGGCTGGCCGCTCTTTGCAACGGGTTCGAGCACAGGCAGGAGATCCTGAAGATTGGAAATCTTCTTGTCATAGATGAGAATGGCAGGCTGATCCATCTCGCAGGTCATCTTCTCACTGTTGTTCACGAAGTAGGGCGAGATATAGCCGCGATCAAACTGCATACCTTCCACCACGTCAACAGTAGTGTCGGTACCCTTGGCTTCCTCGACGGTGATAACACCTTCCTTCTTGACGGTCTTCATAGCCTCGGCTACGAGACGTCCTATTTCCTCGTCGTTATTGGCTGAAACGCGAGCCACGTTCTCAATCTTATTGTAGTCATCGCCAATTTCCTCGCTCTGAGCCTTGATATTCTCAACGACCTTGGCAACGGCCTTGTCGATACCCCGCTTCAGTTCCATGGGATTGGCACCTGCGGTCACATTCTTAAGACCCACACCGATGATGGCCTGAGCCAAAACAGTAGCGGTTGTCGTACCGTCACCAGCATCGTCGCCAGTCTTGGAGGCAACCTCCTTGACGAGCTGTGCGCCCATGTTCTCGAAGGGGTCGGCGAGTTCTATTTCCTTGGCTACCGTCACACCGTCCTTGGTGATGTGGGGAGCACCAAATTTCTTTTCGATAATTACGTTGCGGCCTTTGGGACCGAGAGTTACTTTGACTGCATCAGCCAACTGATCGACACCCTTCTTCAGAAGGTCGCGTGCCTCTGTATTGAATTTGATTTCTTTTGCCATAGTTGTAATATTATTTATAATGGAGTTTATCGTCCGTAGTTTAAGCCAGTACTGCCATAACGTCGCTCTGACGCATCATGAGGTACTTCTTGCCCTCGAACTCGATTTCCTGTCCGGAATATTTGCCATAAAGAACTGTGTCACCAGCCTTGAGAACCATCGTTTCGTCCTTGGTTCCGTTGCCTGTGGCAATTACTGTGCCCTTGAGGGGCTTCTCTTTAGCGGTGTCGGGGATGATAATACCACCGACGGTCTTTTCTTCAGCGGGTGCCGGTTCTACCAGTACACGATCTGCAAGCGGTTGAATCTTCATAATTTTGAATTTTTATTGTTTGGTTATTAATTAAGACATTTGCTGTGGCGGCAAAAGTCGCCGCTTATCGCCTTGCAAAAAGCGTGCCAAAGGCAATTACCTCCTCTGGAATGACAAAATGTCCGCCCCGAAGGCAGACATTTTGTCTTTGAGAAACAGGCTATCGGCGGAGCTGGATGAGGGTCACTTCGGGCGGCACACCGACCCTCACCCTCCAACCGGTGCATCCGATACCAGTGTTGACATAGAGGTATTGTTCACCCTCGCTGTAGAGTCCTCCCCACTCCGGATAACGGTATTTGACAGGCGACCAGTCGCCTATGCGGATTTGCATGGCGTGGGTGTGGCCTGCCAGCATCAGGTCTATACCGGCATCGATCACCTCCTGACGCCAATGGCGGGGGTTGTGGGAGAGCAGTATTTTAAAAGCGGGAACGGCTATGCCAGAACCAGCTGAATCAATATTTTGGCTCAGGGCATGTTGCAGATTGCCATAAACTGTGAATGGAGGTTCTCCGATATTGCCCACTCCGGCCAGCAGAATGGAATCCCCACCCCGGCGCAGAACGGTGTGACAATTGTCAAGCAACTGCCAGCCCGCACTATATATAATATGGTGTAAGCGCCGGCGGTCTTCAATCCGTTGACGGGGCGTGAAGTACCGCGGGTAATCGGCATAATCGTGGTTGCCCATGATGGCATAGCAAAGAGGCTGAGAGTCACCTGTGCCGGAGTCAACACGTACTGCAAACTTCCGCAGTTTCTCCACCCATGGATCAGCCTGTGCTGCCTGCATGGTGACCAGGTCTCCCGTGAAGCAGACAATGTCGGGACGGAGCGACATAACGGTATCGGCCAGACGGTCCATAAAGGCATCGTCATCACCGGCATCAAAGCTGTCGATATGAAAGTCAGAGATCTGTACAATGCGGAAACCATCGAAACTTGCAGGAAGATTCGCAGACTTCACCTCCACCCTATTGACATCAATACCAAAGCGGGTCACCCAATGCCCGTAGGCCAACACTCCCGCCAGACCCAAGACCAGAGCGAGGTCAACGGCCCACCAGAGCCGGTGGATGACATGCGGTTCAGCCACCTTGCGGAAGAGCAGCCACAACAGCAGATTGATAAGGGCGATAACTGCGGCAAGCAGCAGAATCGTGAGGAGCAGGATTAAAATCCAGAAAACAAGTCGGTTCATAGAGCTATTTGACTTTAGATATTTGGACTACAGACTTTAGACTATAGACTTTAGAAATAAATTGTACCGCACCGAACCCCCTCCTTTCGAAGAGGGTTCTCCCCCACAAAGGGGGCGGCGGCAAAGCCGGCGAGGGAGGATTTTGGATCTCTTAAAAGTCGAATGGGCTTTGTCTCCCGACATAGCCCATCCTTTCTCTCATTTTATGAAGTTTTGTGGAATTACTCACGATGCAAAGATAGTGCAAAAATCCGAAACTACCAAATTTTTGTGCACAAAACTGCATTTTTAACAGCTTTAGGTGGCAAAAATGCTGTTTTTAACACTTAAAAACCGACAAAAACGGTTATTATTCTACGAAAATGTACCGATTCTTTACCAATCAGAAGCAAAAGAATCAGTCCGATTTAAATCAAAATGCGTAGCTGAGACCGAAACTGAGGAGCTCAGAGAACTGGAAATAACCCCAGCCCTCACCCTTGTTGGCGGGACCTACCGAGTCGTCGAAACGGAGACAAGTGTAGAGCTTCGTCGAGAAATACTTGTTGAGAGGCATGTCGAAGGTGTTCTCCCACATGATTTCGGTGAAGCCGCCCGTGTTGTTCTTCTTCACACCATAGAGGGGTGAGAACCAGGTGGCATTGGAAGTCCAGGTCACATACTTGCAAAGCTTCCAATAGAGGTTGCAGTTGGCCGAGGCACCGAGACCATAAGTATTGAATTCGCCGGCGGGCAGACCGAACTGCGTTCCATCTATCTTGCCTCTGTGGGGATCTCCGGCAGCATCGAAGTTACGCAAGGGGTCGTTGACATACTTGAGATTGTAGGATGCTGGCGAGATAAAGGCCGAGAACTTGAGGTAGTCCTCCTTCTCGTACTTGTAGTCCATACCTAACGAGAGAGTCAGATAGGCAGGCGAGAAGAATTTGGAGAACTCACCCTCCGTGTTGGTCTTATAGCCGGGGCAGAACTGAGTCTGGCCGATGACCTGAGCCGTGTAGTACCAATGTTTAGTGGCCTGATAACCCAATTTGGACGTCAGTTTAAGAAGGTCCTGATTGGTCATGTAGTTGTGGAATTCGTCAGAACGGGTGGTCACATAACCCAGTTTGGCTTCAAACTTATTGTCCCAAGCCCAGCGGTTCTTCTTCCAGTTGGCATTGTACTCACCTGTGGCAATAAGTGCCATATTGGATTCACCGCCCTTGTACCAGTTCTTGGAAACATAACCCTGGGTGAACTGAAGGGACGCATTTCCGAAACGCGTCCAGTTGCTGACACTGTCAGCCGATTCTGCAGCGGTAGCTGATACGGCTACGAAGGCTGCTGCGAAAAGCAAATTTTTTTTCATTGTTTATTTAAATTTGAGTTGAATGTGTTTGACAGACTGACGCCGCCATGTATAGATGAAATGGACCGTACCGTCGGAGGCGACAATAGCCGACGGATAGGAGTACTGATTGACAGGACTGTCCTCGAGGGTGATGAGCGGACTCCATTGCAAACCGTTCTCCGACTCGGACACCACAAGCGGATTGCGGAGCGGTTTGGTCGGACCGGGGACCTTGTGGGTCGGATTGTGGACCAACAGAAAACGTTTTCCGCTATCGAGCGTAACAGCATCCACACCCGAGTTGTTGCTGGGCACGTCGAGATACTCCATGGGCGACCAGGTCTCTCCCCCGTCGCTGCTCCACGACGTCACAAGGCGAAGGTTCTCAGTACGGGTGCGGCAAATCATCTGAAGCCTTCCGTCAGGATGTTCCAGGAGCGTAGGTTGGATGGAGCCTATGCCCTTGGCCTGAGGCACGGGACCGACCAGCCTCCATGTGTGCCCCTTGTCTTCGGACACTTCTATATAACTACGCCAACCGCCGGCTTCTTTGCTCGAAGGAGACAGAATCTTGCCTTCACGCCAGAGCGGCTTGTTTTTGATTGCGCCCAGCAAGCTGTCGGGCAGCACACCCTTTTCTTTGCTGCTCCAAGTCTTTCCACCGTTTTTGGAACGAACCACATAACCTGTCCAATCCTTGACGTTGCGTCCTATCTTAAAGAAAAGCAAAAGGTCTCCTCCTGGCACCTGGAAGAGCACAGGATTGTAGCATGCCTTGCGGAGCGTATCGTTGAGGACACCGTCAACTGCCATCTGCGGAGCCGACCATTTGCCCTTGTGGAACCGCTGGGTATAGATGCATACATTTGGGGCACTTTCCCAATCCCCGCCGAAATAGGCAGCCAAAAGATCACCTCCGGGCAGTTCTACCATAGTGGCGGCATGAACTGAAGGAGCGGGCAGCTTATGGTTTTCGGTGCGGTTGACCGAAACGGGATCAAACAGCAGTTCGTTGCGGAGAATCTCTACCCGGTCGTTTCCACCTGCAGGGATCTTTACATCGAAGTCATAGGAACCGCTCCTTTTCTCAACGGTCGTTCCGTCGGGCATGGCGAGTGTTGCCGTCGTGTTGCAGGGAATCTCCACATGCCAGAAGAGGCGTCCGCCCGACTTCTTCCAACAGGAAACAATCCGTCCGTAAGGCGTACGATAGGAGACGTTGAGCCAAGGCAGTTCGTCGAGGCCGAAAGCCGGAGCCAGACGGAAAGACTTCCATCCGGGAGAGGTGCTCTTCAGGCCGCCCAAACATTCATAAAGCCAAGGGAGGAAATCGCCCAGCAACATGACATGATTGGCAGAATTCATGGCCGGATTGGCTGTGTCTCCATTCCACAGTTCCCAGACAGTAGTAGCTCCCCGCCTGATCATATAACCCCAGGAAGGATAGGTATCCTGAATGGCCAGCATATAGGCAATATCGTTACGCCCCCGGTTGGAGAGTTCACGCATGAGCCATTGAATTCCAATAACGCCACAGCACAAATGTCCGGGATTGACCCCAGACAACGAACCGTTCCGGTCCACCTGCTGGAGCAGAATCTTTGCATAAACCTGGCGGGCGACATCCTGTTCGACACTGTCGGGCACCATATCGAAAGCCAAAGGCAGGAGGTTAGCCGTAACCGTATTGTTGTCGTAGAAGATGCTGTCAGGATAGAGCATGTGTTCCGGTTGGTGGGAAGTTCCGCGACTGACATGCAGATACTTGCGGTTGAAAGCTTCGAGTAGCGACTGACGTTCCCGATTGTAGACAATGGTATCAGCCTCATGTCCGGCTATGACTGCAAAAGCCTTGAGTTTGCCGAGCAGATGATAATAGTAGGCCGAACCGATAAGCACCCCGTCGGTCACGCGGGCCGGATCCTTGCTGTGGATGAGTTCCGGAGATTCGGGCGGAACACACCAGTCTCCATATTTATCGGCACGGATGAGGCCCTCTCCCGTACGTTTGTATTCCCCGAAATGAAGCAGCCATTTCTTCATGGCAGCATAATGCTGTAGGATGGGACGCGAGTCGCCAAACTGGTTATAGAGCATCCCGGCACCGAAAACAAAGACCGAAGGCCAGGAAACATTGTCGGAATAGTAGTTCCAAAACGTTGGAGCAACATCTGAAAGAGCGCCGTCTGAACGCATGGACTCCTCAATATCGCGCAGCCATTTGGCATAGAGCAGATGATTATCGACCAGATAACTCTCGCCCAGGCAACCCATGGCCCGGTCTCCAAGCCAGGGCTGTCGTTCGTCACGCTGTGGGCAGTCGGTGGGCATACCCTTGTAGTTGTCGACAATTCCCCAATAAGCGGCCCTGCAAATCTTATTGAGCAGGTCATTTGGCGATTCGAACAAACCCAGATCGTCCATGTAGTCGGTCACTACCTCGGCTCGGAAATCCGCAAACTTGGCATCCGGATAATTATCCACCTCGACATAACGAAAACCGTGATAGACAAAACGCGGAGCCCAGGTGCCGGTGTCCTTTCCGGAACAGATGTAGCGGTCGGTTGATTCCGCGTTTCTCAAATTGGCGACATAAAGTTCACCGTTATCCTGCAGTTTTTCAGCATAACGCACCGTTACCGTATCCCCGGCGTTTCTTGCCGGCACACGCATACGCACCCATCCGGCCACGTTCTGTCCGAAATCGATAATGACACGGGAGCCGTTGTCCCCAATTCTTTCCATCGAGACAGGGCGCAATGTCTGTTTCACACGCATCGGGGGAGTAAGATTACCTTTCATCTCCCCGGTTTGGAGCCGGGCGCGTTCGGCCAAAGGCCAGTTGCTGTCATCGAATCCGGGGAGGGTCCACCCGTTGAACGCAGCCTCCAGACGTGCATCATACACCTCGCCGTCATACTCGTTGGCGCTTCTGATCATTCCGTCGGCCGTCATACGCCAGTTTTTATAATTGGTCGCTATGGTTTCAGTCTTTCCGTCGGCATATTCCAGAATGAGGTTGGCCCTGAGGGTGGGATAACCGAACGTGTTGACCTTGTGCGGCTTGTGATTCTGCTGCATGGTGTAGTATCGGCCGTTGGAGACAGTCACAGCCAAACAGTTGAGGGAATCCTTGAGCAAAGATGTCACATCGTAGGAATTGTAGATCTGCGTCTTACGGTAATCCGTCGGTGCAGGTGTCAAAACATCATCGCTCACCTTGTTTCCGTTGACGTACGCCTCGAAGAGACCGAGGCCGCAGATATGCAGGGTAGCACGTGTCACCTTCCGTTGCGTCGGGAATTCCGTGCGGTAGTAACGGGCAGAAAGCCTGCTGTGACTGTCCTCGCGATCCCAAGGCATTGCCTGCTCCAACCCGATCCAGTTCCCTTTCCAGTTAGCCTCAGAAAGGAGCCCCATCCCCCATTCCTGAGGTTCAGACCAGTTGCTTTGGCCTTTGGTGGTAGCGACCTTGACTCTCCAGAAGCAGCGTTGATTGGGATTCAGCCGTTTTCCCGCATAAGGAACCAAAACGTTATCCGATGAAGCTTTTACAATCTTCCAAAGGTCGGCTTCCCCCTTTTGCAGTTTCTCCCGACAGGAAGCCACCTCAATCATATATTCTGTCTGCTGAACATCGTTCTTGTCACTTTCAATTGTCCACGAAAAACGGGGCACCTCCGTATCGAGTCCCAACGGCTCCTGCCGGTTCTCGACCGTAAGATGGGAAAGCGCTATCAACGTAAAGATCAAACTGAACATAATGCAGATTATTGGGAAAGTGGATTGTTATACGTAAGGATTGTATTTCAACTCGTATTCAATAGAAGTCTGAGGGCCGTGGCCCGGGTAAACGGCCACATCTCCCGGTAGGTTGAAGAGTTTTTGAGCAATACCCTTAGTCAGGGCCCGGTAGCTGCAACCAAAACTTTCGCCGAAATCGGTACGTCCGATACTGCACATGAAGAGCACATCCCCAGAGAAGAGCATCCTTTCTTCCGGCAAATAGAAACAGAGGCCATGGGGTGAATGACCCGGCACGTCAATCACCTCAATCCGATGCTGTCCGAAGGTTATGACATCGCCCTCCTTGAGATTGAGAGCGATTGGAGAATGGTGGACTTCCTGGTGTTCGAGATTGAAAAGAAACACCTGTTCCTGCGGTGTAGGAAGCAGGAGCTCGTCGTCTTGGGACCCTTCGACGGGCAAATGCCAGGCCTTCGTACACCAGGCAGTTCCCATCACATGATCCACATGGGAATGAGTCACGAGAATATGACAGATATGCAGTTCTTCCCGCTCGACAAAAAGTTTGAGCGAGTTCCATTCTATTTCAATCCCGCACCCCGGGTCAATGACAACGGCATCTAGGGTTTCTTCATCCCAGACAACGTAGCATTGTTCATGAAAAAGGTTGAATGTGAATTGTACGACTTTCATTCCCAGTTTATTTCTTAACGTAAACTATCGACTTGGTCTCGAAGAATGGTTCTGAGAAATACCGGCTTACCGGGATTACCTCTGTTACGCCGCAATTCCTAAGTTCATCCGTTAAATCACCGCCCTTAAGACAGACCAATCCGACGGTATAGACCCTGCGGCAGGCCTTCAGCAGGTCCGGCATTGCCATTACTGCACGGGAAACCACCCAATCGGCAGGTTTCTTGATTTCTTCGATTCCGGCATGTTTCGTAACAACATTTTTCAAGCCGATGGCATCTGACACTTCCTGTGCGACCCTCACCTTTTTGCCAATCCTGTCGACCAGAAGGAAATCACAACTCGGATTCATGATAGCCAGCGGAATGCCAGGGAAACCGCCTCCGGTACCAACATCGACAATACGGGTACCCTCCTTCCACCCGTGCTGCTGCTCTTGAATCCATGAGTGGAGAGCTAAGGAATGGAGAACGTGATGTTCGTAAAGCGAATCGATATCCTGTCGGGAAATCACATTTATCTTGGCATTCCAGTCGCGATAAAGGTCTCCCAATGCGAGTAACTGTTTCTGCTGAGTTTCTGTCAATGACGGAAAGTAGTTTTCAAACATGCTTTAACATTTTTAGGATGCAAAGATAACGTAAATTTTTGACACTGCCAAAAATTTACAACTTTGATTTCATAAAAGTCTCAAAATTGAACGTTCTAAGTGTCTAAAAGATCATCATTTCAAAGTTTTTTGCTCTTTTTTCTTATTAAATACTGATAATCGCAATTTTTTTCGTATATTTGCAACCGAGATTATATAGTGTACAAGAAAAAACGAAAATGTATGCATGAAAATCGTCTGAATAAAGTGGCAATTATAAATGGAGAACGTTCTGTAACTTATTCTCAGATGCTTATCAATATCGGTGCCTATGCAGAGCGTCAGACTTTCGCCCCGGGAGCCAGATGTCTGATCTTCGCGCCCAACAGTGAAGGTTGGATTTATTCGCTCTATGCGATATGGATGCAAGGAGGTATATCCGTTCCTGTCGATGCCTCATCCACTCCAGAGGATTTAGCCTACATCCTTGCCGACTGCCATCCGGAATGCATATGGACCACACGTCCCAGACTTGACGTGGTGAATGAAGCAATCCGGCAAGTACCCGAGATAAGTCCGGCGATTCTTTTCATTGAGGACACCAAAGGGACAGAATCACCTGCCCCCCCCTGTCCGGAATCTGTGCTCAACCTCACCGCTACGCCTGAACGCATTGCTCTTATTATCTATACCTCCGGAACCACAGGTTCTCCCAAAGGCGTGATGCTGACATATGACAATCTGATGGCCAATATTGAAGGGGTCTGGCATGACGTACCCATCTTCGGAGAAGACCGTCGCACACTGATGCTGCTGCCGGTTCATCACATCCTTCCGCTGATGGGAACCATTGTCGCCCCTATTATCAGCGGTGGAGGCATTGCGATTTGTCCGACCCTTTCAGCTGCCGACATCATGCAAACACTTAATCGCTGCCAAGTCGGCATTTTCATCGGAGTGCCTCGTTTGTGGCAGACACTCTACAACGGCATTATGAAAAAGATAAATGCACACTACCTGACGCGAGCACTTTACTGGCTTTGCTCGAAAGTTAAGAGCCGGACACTCTCCAGAGTGGTGTTCAGAAGTGTGCGTAAGCATATGGGCGGGCACATTAAATATTGTATCTGCGGAGGTGCTGCTCTCGATGTGGAAATTGGGCGTGGCCTGCAGACTTTAGGACTTGATGTGCTGGAGGGTTACGGCATGACCGAGGCTGCTCCTGTCATCGCGTTTACCCGTCCCGGCGACTATAGGCCCGGATGCGCAGGCAAGGCTTTACCTGCCGTTGATTGTAAACTTGAAGACGGAGAACTGTGTGCTCGCGGGCGCAATATTATGAAGGGCTATTACAACCGGCCGGAAGAAACGGCTCAGGTGCTCCGCAATGGCTGGCTCCACACGGGAGATCTGGCCACAATCTCGCCCGAAGGTCATATCACCATCACAGGCCGTACAAAGGAAATAATCGTCCTCTCAAACGGCAAGAATGTCAATCCTGTTGAGCTGGAATACAAACTCGAAAAATACACCACTCAGGTAAAAGAGGCCGCCATCGTGGAGGACAAAGACAAACTTTGCGCCATCATAGTACCTCAGAAAGAATGGTCTGCAGATTTGTCCGAGCTAGAAGTCGAGGAACGATTGAAAACAGAAGTGGTGCAGCCCTACAACGAATCGGTGGAAACCTATAAAAAGGTGATGCGTCTCTTTGTCTATGACGGCGATTTGCCACGCACTAAACTAGACAAGTTGCAGCGCTTCAAACTCAAGACTCTGCTCGAAGCCGAAATCCACACCGCCCCCAAGCCCAAACTCGTTGAACCGACCTTCGAGGAATACAGGCTCATTAAGCAATATATATCCCACGAAAAAAAGAATCTCGATGTACGTCCTTCCGACCATCTGGAAACCGACTTGGGCTTTGACTCGCTCGACAAAATAAGTCTGCAAAGCTACCTGAAACACACTTTCAGTCTGGACATCACCGTTGAACAACTCTCCCGATTCCGGAACATCGCCGAATTGGCAGAGTATGTTTCAGGTGAAAAACGGGGTATCGAACAGTCGGACATCGATTGGGGAAAAATCCTGCATGAGGAAAACTCAGAAATCAGCTTACCCGGCACATGGCCCACAGGCCCGTGGATTGTCCATTCTTTCAAGACTCTTTTCAAACTTCATTTCCGACTTGCATCCAAAGGTGTACGCAACATACCCTCTGAGGGTCCGTTTATCCTGGCAGCCAACCATCAGAGCTATCTCGACGGGCTCTGTGTAATGTCGTATGTTCCTCTGCATTTAATTCGCCGCACTTATTTCTTTGCTAAAGAACAGCACGTCAACACACCCCTCAGGCGCTGGATAGCCTCGCGACACAATGTGGTTATACTGGAACAGAAGAATCTAGCCCACTCCGTCAGTGTGCTCAGCAGTGTGCTGCGACAGGGCCGCAACCTGATCATCTTCCCGGAAGGCACCCGCACCTCCGACGGACGATTGGGCGACTTCCGCAAGATGTTTGCCATTCTCAGTATGGAGTTTAATGTGCCGGTTGTTCCCGTAGTGATAAACGGAGCATTCGAAGCTATGCCGCGAGGAAGGAAGTGGCCACTGCCCAAGAAGATTGTTGTGGAATATCTTCCCCCCATCCTTGCCCAGCCATCCGACACCTACGATTCATTCTCAGCTAAAGTACGCTCGGCAGTAGAATCAAAACTTAAAATCCGGCAATAAAAAACCGGTTCCATGTCAAACGGATATTTTTATAATGATATTCTGTTTTTCTTATTCGTCACCAGATGCGAAAAGCGGATCCCATGCGGGAAGGCGTATGGGTTTCTGACGATACATATCGAGATACTTCTGCGGCACATATTTGGTGTTGATAACCAGTCGGAACATATATTCGTCGAACCACTCGTCGGTCATGACGAGTTTACCGTTCCACCCCGACGACTTGCCCCATGAGTTTTCAATCTCCCACTTGGCTACCTTGCCCGAAAGCGTATCGACATCGACACCGATGAGCGTCATCGCATGACTTGAGGCAGAAGCGTGGGTGAGAATGCGCTCGCGCTTGTTCATATTGAATGAGGTGCCCAGAAGCGAGCCATAGTCGAAGTTACGGAGATCGAGCGTCCCGTTGTCACGGTTGAAGTACTTACCGACATCACATGAGAAATACATTGCCGTCGTGTCCCTAAGCGAGGCAATACCCAGGGGTTTGATTTCGTCGGCGGGAAGGTTGAGATAGACCCAGTTACGCCCGTCATAAGTATGGCGGTCATATTCTATCTCATATACCTTATAATATTCGCGTAAGGGGTCGTTCATCACCATCACGTATTCGGCATCGGCATCCATAAACGTCTGATAGAATTCCTGCGGTGTGTATTCCCGGATGGAAACAAGCTGGTCTCTGGTATCCCGCTGTGTCCAGCTGAACGATGCGGGAGGAATACCATAGGCGAGCGTGAGGATATGATAGACGGTCTTCAGGTCCTCAATCTTACGGGCCTCAATCTCCTTGAGCGACTTGCCTTCCTCATGCATCTTGCGGTAGCAGAGTGCCATCTCGCGAAGTTTCCACTTGAGGAGCATCGAAATCTGAGCCGTATGGTTGGCCGAATAGGTTTCAGGCATGACCTCGCGGGGCACAACACCGTACTTGCGGGCCAGGTCATAAACACCGCAGAAAGTTCCGCCGTCGGAAAGCGGATTCTGGAAGAGCCAATCGACGAGACGATCGTCCATGGACTGCTTGCGTGTGTCGATGACACTTTGGAGGAAAAGGTTGGACTTTTCCAATTGATCCCAGAAGAAGAGGTAGACCTGCGAGAGTTCTAGATCCTTAAGGTTGTGCCGCTGGACGGCTTTGTGACGCAGCACATTCATTCCAGTGAATAGCCAGCAGCGACCTGAGCTCTGTTGGTCGGTAATGGAACGCACAGGCACCTCGTAGGTGAAATGCGTGTCACCCATCTGGAGCGACGACACATCTGATGCCAACACCGAAATGGCAGTGCGGGCCATGGCATTACGGAGCGCTTTGTCGGCTACACTGGCGGTCTCCTCCGCCTGCAGTTTCCGAAGAACGTCGGGTGTAATAGCCTCCTGGGCATTCAAAACTGCGGTCGCCCAACAGGCGGCCGCATATAGCCAAAATTGTTTCATCATGCTTTGGTTTCGTTCTTTTCCTCAGGCTCAGGATCGGAGAAATCGTCGTTTCCTGTCTCGATGAGGATGTTATACCATTGGATAAATTTCTTAATATCAGAAGCCCGTACGCGGTCCTGGTCGAAGTTGGGGAATACCTTCAGGAACCAGGCCTTCTGATCGGCTGCGGAATCCTTTATAGTAACAGGGGCAATCTTGCCGCCTGTGAGTTCTTTGGCCTGACGGAAAATCGTATTCAGCGGAATCTCATCGTCAGTACTGTACATAGCGATGTCAGCGAGAGAAAGCACTCGGTCGCGCTGAAGAGCAGGAACCCGGTGACCGTCGGCGAGGTTTTCACAGATGAGCATGTTGTTGCCACGGGCAACGAGACGATAGAGGCCTGGACGGCCTGAAATGGAAAGAATTTTTTCAATCATAATAAATATTGTTTTGGATTATTGTTTTCGGTGCTGGAAAATCCTAAGGAAGCCTAGGAAAGCCTAGTAATTCATTAATTTCAGAATTGCCTGAGCGGCGCGTTGGGGTGCTCCTGCAGGCCCGAGTACACGAATCATCTCTGCATATTGCTGTTTCATCAGCCGGGCCTCCCGTGAATTCTCAAGGAGACGGAAGATTTCTCTTCTGAGATTCCCGATGGTGAAATAGGGCCCCAATAGTTCCTTGACGGCTTCATGGTCGAGAAGCAGATTAACCAACGACACGTACCGGATGTGCCGCAGCGCCCATCTCATAATCCTGTAGAAGAGTTTGCCGCCCTTGAGTGCATAGCATACAACCTGGGGGACCTCAAGATAGGCGGTTTCGAGCGTAGCCGTTCCCGATGTGACGGCGGCAACCGATGATGCCCGCAGCAGGGAATACTGGTCATTGAAAACGACCTTGACGGGCGGAACGACGCGATGATTGTCGAGAATGGCCTGGTAGTCACTAATGGTCATGGACGGAGCACCTGCCACGACAAGCTGGTGGCCTGGGAATCCGCAACAGCCTTCAATCATGACTGGGAGATTATTGGCTATCTCTGTCTTGCGCGAGCCGGGAAGAATGGCAATGATATCCTGATTTTCATTCAACTCATATTTCCGGCAGAAGGCATCCCGGTCGAAGGACTGAGCCTTGACAGCAGAGAGTTCGTCGATGGTGGGGTTGCCCACGTAATTGACTTCATAGCCGCGTTCATGATACCATGCTACCTCAAAAGGCAGGATAGAGAGCATAAGGTCGACATACTTGCGAATCTTCTTGAGACGATAGCTCTTCCATGCCCAGATTTTGGGAGAAATGTAATAGACGACCTTTGTGCGGGGCATCTTGCGTTTCACCCAAGGCGCGATGAAGTCGAGATTGAAGCCGGGATAATCAATGAGAATGACGGTTTCCGGATTGAAATCCGCAATTGACTGGCGACACTGACGACGGCCCCGGAGGATTTCGGGCAGATGGCGGATGACGGGCCAAAAGCCCATGTAGGCCAAAGTGCGGTAATGACGCAGAAGCGTGCCGCCCACTGCCTGCATTTTCTCACCTCCGAAATACCGGAATTCAGCTTTCGGGTCCTGTTGCAGAATCGCCTCCATCAAATGCGAAGCATGGAGATCGCCAGAGGCCTCGCCCGCTATAAGGAAATATTTCATTGCTCTAAGTATTTGAAGCCCTCCATTGCATGACGGGCTGTGATATCCACCTGACAGGGAACAATGGTTACATATCCCTTCTGAAGCCAGTATTCATCGGTGTCTGTCGCCTCAGGCTCACGATTGGCGTATTGTCCGGCCGTGAAAAACTGGAGATCCTCCTCATTCTCCACATCTATGTCTTCATATTCCTTATGCCAATAACCATCGGCCTGACGGCAGACCTTATATCCGTTGAGGTCTTTGCAATAGGGGACATTAACATTCAGCACAGTTCCGCGTGGCATCCCTTTCTGAAGCACCTGTGGCACGATAGTGCGCACTACCTCCTCGGCAGTTTCGAAATCGGCATTCCAGTTGAATTCCAACAAAGAAAAACCAATCGCCGGGATGCCCACGATACAACCCTCAAGAACTGCTCCCAACGTACCGCTGTACATCACACATATACTGTCGTTGCCGCCGTGATTGATTCCGGAGACAATGAGGTCGGGCCGCCGTTCCCTGAATATATGATGAAGAGAAAGTTTAACACAATCGACCGGGGTGCCGGAACATGTATAGAATAGCAAATCGCCATCATCGGAAACACGACGCAGATGCAACCGGTCATGGGCTGTAAAACTGCATGCTTTGCCTGACTGCGGACTGTCGGGAGCAACCTCTACAATACGCCCCATACCCCGAAGGGCATGCACAAGGTGGTGTATGCCGGGCGCGTCATACCCGTCATCGTTGGTCACCAGAATCAGCGGTCGCGGATCTTCTCTGAAATTCATATATTATTAAATGGACTTTAACATTGAAATGGACTGCGAAGATATAAAAAAAAACAGATATAACCAAAAAAAAAATCCGAAATTTGTTTTTTGACACAAAAGTTATCAACAAAAGAGGCAGTTATCCACAATTTTTCAATTATTTTGCCCCACTTTTTTGTCCTATTAAAAAAAATTGCGACCTTTGCACCGTTGAATTATTCAACATTTTGTTTCATTATTAACTCATTTTTGATTTATGGGACTCGTAATTGCCATTGCCAATCAAAAAGGAGGTGTTGGTAAAACAACCACAGCCATCAACCTTGCAGCCTCGCTTGCCACACTCGGCAAGAAGGTGCTTCTGATCGATGCTGACCCGCAGGCTAATGCCTCAAGTGGTCTGGGTGTTGACATGAAGAAAGTGGACACCTCCATCTATGATTGTTTAATCAATAATGCATCGGCCGCAGAAGCCATTCTTCCCACCTGTGTCGAGCGTCTTGACATCATCGCATCCAGAATAGACCTCGTTGGTGCGGAACTCGAACTGCTCAACATCGAAAACAGGGAACTAGTGCTCCGCTCGCAACTGAAGGCCATCAGAAATGCCTATGACTATATACTCATCGACTGTTCTCCGTCGTTGGGACTGATTACCGTCAACTGTCTTACAGCTGCGGATTCCATCATCATTCCGGTTCAGGCCGAGTATTTCGCGTTGGAAGGCATTTCCAAACTGCTCAATACCATTAAAATCATCAAGAACAAACTCAATCCCAGACTCCAAATCGAAGGATTTCTGCTCACGATGTATGATGCCCGTCTGAGGCTGGCCAATCAGATCTATGAAGAGGTGAAGCAACACTTCCAGAAACTGGTATTCGACACCGTTATACAGCGTAACATCCGTTTGTCGGAAGCACCCTCTTATGGCCTCCCCGCCCTGCTCTATTCACCAGACTCTAAAGGCTCCAACAACTACATGATGTTGGCTCGTGAAGTGCTTGCAAAGCACAAAGACAGGGGATAAAAAATAAAATAATTGATAAATAACCAAAAAAACGCGTAGAAAATTTGCTTATCTCCGCGTTTTTTCTTATCTTTGCACGCGGATTTATAAATAACAGCCCAAAATGAATAAAAAGACAGGACTCGGACGTGGACTCGATGCGCTTATTTCCTTCGATGAGAATTCATCATTCGAAGGAACCGTGAACAGTTCGCCTTCATCTATCTCCGAAATTGCCATCGACCAAATACATCCCAATCCCACTCAGCCCCGTCATGAATTTGACGAGACTGCGTTGGACGAACTCAGTGCCTCAATCCGGAACATCGGCATCATCCAGCCCATTACGCTTCGCGAGGAACAGGACGGGAACTATATGATTATTGCCGGAGAACGCCGTTGGAGGGCAGCACAGCGTGCCGGACTTGAATCCATCCCGGCCTACATCCGGAAAGTGGACGATGACACGGTGATGGAAATGGCCCTTATCGAGAACATACAGCGAGAAGACCTCAATGCCATCGAAGTGGCGTTGGCATACCAGCAACTTATTGAAAATTATCACCTCACCCACGAAGATCTCTCGCAACGCGTGGGCAAGAACCGCACAACCATCACCAATTTCATCCGCTTGCTTAAACTGCCCGCCGAGATACAATTGGGACTCAAGGAGAAACGCATATCCCAAGGCCATGCACGTGCCATCCTGCCCGTCGAGGACAGCGAACAGCAGATCAAACTCTACCACCTGATTATCCGGAACGAAATCAGTGTGCGCAAAGTGGAGGCGCTAGTGAAAGATTACACCGAAGGGCGCATCCTGGATTTCGATGAGGATGAAAAAGGGAATCGCCCCAAAGCCACCGCCTCACCCAACGAACTCATCGACGCAATGACCCGGCATCTCTCCCAGATGTTTGCTTCCAAAGTTAAGATGTCGTGCAATGAACACGGTAAGGGACACATCCAGATTCAGTTTGACAACGACGAACAGTTACAGCATATTCTTGCCCTGCTCGATGGTGTCTCTCAAGCGTAGCCGAATCCCATATCTGCGGTAATAATCTAAGGCTAACAACGTGAAAAGATTCGCAATTCTCTTCATCTCTGTCCTGGGAAGTTTCACTTCCTTGTCGGCCCGGACAAACGAGGCCGACAGCACGCTTGCTGTGCCTCGGATGCAGAGTGCTGCCCGGATGCTTGAAGCTTTTGACTCGGCCTATGCTTCCCTCGACACAACCGGCGTTGTTAATACTGTTACGATTACTCAGCCCGACTCCGCAGCCATGAGCCTCAGGGCAGACGACAGCCTTATGTATAACAATCCCCTCTACGACGAGGTTCATTCCCCAGCAGAAATATCCGTAAACGAAGATTCACTGAAAGCAATCTACGAGTCTTTCCAATGCTCGCTGGAGGGAGGAATTGATCCCAAATACGATCCCTATTTCCAGAATTACAACCCCAAACCGTGGAAAGCGGTCTGGTATGCTGCCCTCTTTCCCGGCGGAGGTCAGATTTACAATCGCAAATACTGGAAACTCCCCATCATCTACGGAGGATTCCTCGCTTTGCTCTACGGTTATAATTGGAACCAGCGATATTACCGCACCTACGTAAACGCATATCGCGACTTGGTACAGAATTCGCCGAATGCCAGTTATCTGAAATTCCTTCCGCCCAACTACCCGGTCAGCGCTCGTCGGGAATACCTCGAACGCGTGTTCAAAAACAAAAAGAATACCTATCGCAATTGGCGCGACTACTGCATTCTGGGTATGATTGGTGTCTATCTTGTGGCCATGGTCGATGCCTATGTGGACGCTTCGCTATATCATTTCGACATATCGACCAACCTTGGTCCGGATGACAAACCTGAAGTGTCGGTGGGCTATACAATTGACTTCTAAAACAATTCAATAACATTTATAAGAATAAGAATGAAATTTCTGAATTGTAAACTTCTGGCAACCCTTTGCTGTACAATTCCATTCTATACGGCGCAAGCCGAGGACATTGATGACATCAAACGTCAGGCAATGCTCAACGCCTATGACTCGGCAATGGTCTTCCCCGAAAGTATTGAAGACATCGACACCATTGACTACGATTGGACAGAACGCCATTTCATACACATTGATCCCAACTGTATCAGCGATGCTGAATGGCCGTTTGTGCCAGACTCGGAATATATAGAAAAACTCAAAGCCATTCCCTCCATTATTGAACTTCCTTTCAACCAGCCCGTGCGGGAATGTCTGGACCTTTATATCCATCGTCGCCGTGAAATGGTAGAACGTATGGTGGGTGTCGGCTATAACCATTATTTCCCTATCTTTGAAGATGCCCTTCGCCGCTATGGCATGCCTTCCGAATTGAAATACCTTGCATGCATCGAATCCGGTCTGCGGCAGAATGCCTATTCCCGGGCAGGAGCTGCTGGCCTTTGGCAATTCATGCCCTCAACCGGACTCCTGCAGGGTTTGGAGATAAACAGTTACATCGACGAGCGTTACGACCTCTATAAATCGACCGATGCTGCATGCCGCTATCTGCTGCAGCTGTATGGCACTTTCCAGGACTGGCCCCTGGCTATCGCCGCCTACAACTGCGGGCCGGGCAACGTCAGCAAAGCCATTGCCCGATCGGGCGGCAGACGTTCTTTTTGGGAAATCTACCATTTCCTCCCCCGCGAGACAAGAAGCTACTTCCCCATCTTCGTGGCTGCAACCTATATAATGAATTACCACTGTGACTACAACCTCTGTGCCACCGTGGCTGAGATCCCCCCTGTGTGCGACACAATCATGCTCGACCAGATGGTTCACTTCGAACAGATTGCCCGTTTCGTGAACATGCCCGTCAAACAGATTGAGAGTCTCAACCCACAGTTCATCTATGACATTGTTCCCGGTTCGAGTATCAAGAGTTTTGCCCTTACTCTACCTCAGGAGAAAGCCTTGGAGTTTATCGAACTCCAGGACTCCATCTTTGCATTCAAAGCCGACAGTCTCCTTCCTCACAACGGAGACCTTCGTCTCATCCAGAACAAAGGGCAGCATAACTCATATATCAAAGGCGGTGGACGGAAAGGACGGAAAGGAAAGGCTGCCATCGGCAACGATGGAAATGCCAAGTACCATAAGGTGCGTCGTGGCCAGACCCTTTCTTATATAGCCCGGAAATATGGCACTTCAGTCAACAAGATTAAAAGTCTCAATGGTTTGAATGGAAACAATATCCGCGTCGGACAGCGGCTCAGGGTCCGTTAAGACCCCGGACGTCCTGCGAGACACAACCTTAGAGAAACTTTCTTCCCCATTCCCATTTAAAAATCCCTACCCCTATGTTTACTGCAGAAGAGCAGAAACAGATTAATGCCGAATTCGAAGCATTACTCGAAGATTACGCCCAGACGCGTAATGCTGACAAACGCGACCTGATATGCAAGGTATTCCGCTTTGCAGAAGAGGCCCACAGCGGTCAGCGTCGTCTGTCAGGGGAACCTTATATCCTTCATCCGCTTGCTGTCGCCCGAATTGTGGCTTCCGAAATCGGATTGGGTTCGACCTCCATCAGTGTGGCCCTCCTCCACGATGTGGTGAAGTTGAGCGACCGTACGTTCGAGGATATTAATGCCGCTTTCGGTCCCAAAATCGGAGAATTGGTGCGCGATGTCCACAAACTCGCCGGCAAAAACATCCGTTTTGTAACCGAAGAGACCGCCGATCCGCGCCATCCGGCCATTAAGAATCCCGAGGAGCAGGCCGAAAACTTCCGCAACTTCCTGCTCACGATGTCCAACGACGTACGCGTTATTCTTGTTAAGATTGCCGACCGTCTCCACAACATGAGAACGCTCGACCACCTTGAACCGCTCAAACAGAAACGTATTGCCGAGGAGACGCTCTTCCTTTACGCCCCCATCGCCTACCGCCTGGGATTGTTCAATATCAAGAGCCAGCTCGAGGACCTTTCTCTACGTTACGAACATCCTGAGGAGTACGAAGCCGTAAAAGAAAGGTTGCAGAAAGATGCCGAAATCGAGGAATCCTATTTTGCCACGTTTGCTGCTCCCATCCATGCCAAACTGATTGAGATGGGATTCGAATATTCGGTCAAGACGCGAATGAAATCCGTATTCTCCATCTGGCGTAAGATGAAGAAAAAGAACTGCACTTATGACGACATATATGACATATTTGCCGAACGCGTCGTCTTCAAACCACGGTCTGAAAACAGTGAGAAAGATGACTGTTGGAAGATATTCCGCGCCATCACCGATCTCTATTCCATCAAGCCGGATCGTACCCGCGACTGGATTACGCGTCCCAAAGAGACCGGATACGAGGCCCTCCATGTAACGGTCCAGGGGCCTAAGGCGCCTGTGGCCCGATGGATTGAAGTGCAGATCCGGTCGGAACGAATGAACGAAATCGATGAAAAAGGTATTGCTGCCCATTGGAAATACAAACGCGGAAAGGAAAAGGATGCCACCGACAACAGTCTTGACCAGTGGTTCAAGACCATCAAGGAGATTCTCGATAATCCCGCCCCCAATGCCACCGACTTTCTCAATACCATCCAGCTGAACGTGCTCTCTACGTCCATCTACGTATTCACCCCCACCGGGGACTTGCGCGAGATCCCCAAGGGAGCAACGGCGTTGGACTTTGCTTTCGCCCTGCATACCGATATCGGCATGCACGCAGAGGCGGTACGCATCAACCACAAGATAGCCCCCCTCAACACGGTGCTCCAGAGCGGTCAGCAGGTCGAGGTCATTACCACAACCGAAACCAAAGTGTCCGAACAGTGGCGCAACTGGGTTCATACACCTAAAGCAAAAAACCGGATTGAGAGTTACTTCAAGAAACAGCGCCAGCTTGTAGCCGCACGGGGTGAACAGGCCCTTAGGGAATACTTCGAACCGCTCAACATTCCGTTGGGTACCGATACGATGAACGCACTCCTCGGCCACTACGGAATGCAACAGTGGGATGACCTGTTCTATGCTTTTGGCAATAGCGAACTGACCATTAGCGACAACCTCCAAAAGATTGTGCACCCGCGCAAGGGACTCCTCGGATTCCTGGGCTTCGGACAACCCTCCAAAGAAAAGAAACCCAAGAAAAAGAAACAGCGTCCGCAGAACAATAAACCCCAGGAGACGACCGTCACTTCCACCCTCGAACTCCGTGGCATCGACTCCAAAGGACTCCTCAACCAAATCACAGCCATCATATCGAAGACATGTACGGCAAACATCCTCAACATCCATCTGGAGTGTAAGGACGGGCTGTTCCGCGGTTATATCACAATCGATACCAACAACGAAAAGAACATCATGTTGCTTCTCAACGAACTGAAAAAGCTTCACGAAATTGAGAAAGCGTCACGCAAGAACTGATAGAAAGACTATGTTAATAGCTCAGGCTAAACGAAAGGAAAATATTGCCGAATACCTTCTTTATATGTGGCAGATAGAAGACATGCTGCGGGCATGCCAATTGGACGATGAAAAAATCGACCAGTTCCTTGTGGCCCGATATGCAGGGGTTGAAGGCATTTCCGAAGATACAGTAAAATCCATTCGTCAGTGGTATCATGACTTGGCTGTGATGATGCTCTCTGAAGGAAAACGGGAAAGCGGACACCTCCAGATAAACGAGGTGATTCTCTCCGATCTGACCGACCTGCACCAACGCCTGCTCAGGGGTGGCGAGGATGCCATCTACACCTCGGCCTATTACTCCACTCTCCCCACCATCGTCGAACTCCGGTCCCGTCAGGGAGAACATCCCCAGGGAGAATTGGAAACCTGTTTCACTGCCCTCTACGGAGTGCTGATGCTGAGGTTGCAGGGCAGGGAGATCAGCAAGGAAACTCAGGGTGCTATGGCCCAGATTTCCAAATTCATCGGCCTCCTTGCTGCAAAATACAAAGAAGACAAACAACAAAATATTTAAAAGTATGGCAAACAGATTCGGACATTTCGACGACGCCTGTCGTGAATATGTCATCACAGACCCGAAGACTCCCTGGCCCTGGATTAACTATCTGGGCAATGAGGACTTCTTTTCCCTGATTTCCAACACGGCCGGCGGCTATTCTTTCTACAAGGATGCCAAGTTCCGTCGTATCACCCGCTATCGTTACAATTCTGTACCGATTGACAATGGCGGACGCTATTTCTATGTCAAGGATGGTGATACCGTATGGAATCCCGGTTGGAAACCCTGCAAGACACCGCTCGATTTCTATGAGTGCCGTCATGGTATGAACTATACCCGTATTACGGGCTGTAAAAACAGCGTAAAGGCTTCCGTGCTCTTCTTCGTCCCGCTGGGCACCTGGGGAGAAATCCAAAAACTGACGCTCACCAACGAAAGCGCTTCCGTCAAGAACCTCAAACTCTTCTCTTTCCAGGAGTGGTGTCTTTGGAATGCTGCCACCGACATGGAGAACTTCCAGCGCAATTTCTCGACCGGTGAGGTGGAGATTGAAGGTTCTGTGATTTATCACAAAACCGAATACCGCGAGCGCCGCAATCACTATGCCTTCTATTCTGTGAATGCGCCTGTTCAGGGCTATGATACCGACCGCGAGACATTTATCGGTCTCTATAACGAGTTCTCCGAACCTCAGGCTGTCATCGAAGGACGTCCCCGCAACAGTCATGCCC
>CAJOOX010000027.1 GCA_905236195.1 uncultured Bacteroidales bacterium | reverse complement strand
CAGACCTTATTGAGTTTCTCGGCTACGAGACGCATTGCCGACGAATAGTTGGCCATGCAGGAGGTGTCGCTGGTAGCGCCCACCAGGTGGTCGGCCAGGCGGAACTGGAAACCCGTAATCTCGCGGATAGCCTTCACGGCGCGGGCTGCATATCCGGGCTTCGAGCAGATGCCCGTACCGATGGCTGTTGCTCCCATATTGATGGTCAGGAAATCTTCGGCAGCGTGGTCCAGGTGAATGAGTTCGTTCTCCAGGATGTAGGCGAAGCCTCCGAATGTCTGCCCCAGCGTCATGGGAACGGCATCCTGCAATTGTGTGCGGCCCATCTTCAGAACGTTCGAAAACTCGTCGGCCTTGTTCCTGAGACTCTCAATCAGGTCGATGAGGTGTTCGCGAAGTTCAAGGTGTGTGTAGTACAGGCCCACATGGATGAAGGTGGGATAGGCATCGTTCGTACTCTGTGATGCATTCACCACATCGTGCGGACGACAGTATTTGTACTCCCCTTTCTTGTGACCCATCTTTTCGAGTGCGATGTTGGCAATGACCTCGTTGGCATTCATATTGGTCGAAGTGCCGGCACCGCCCTGTATCATATCCACCACGAACTGGTCGCGATACTTTCCGTCCATAATCTCGCGACATGCAAAGGCTACGGCCTCATACTGAGCTTCGTTGATTACACCGAGTTTGTAGTTGGCCATCGCAGCGCCCAGTTTCGTAACGGCAATGCCTTTGATGAAACGCGGATATTGTGCGAGCGTTGTCTTTGAAATCTGATAGTTTTCCACTCCGCGCAGGGTCTGTACGCCATAATAGGCTTCTGCGGGTACTTCACGGGAGCCGATAAGATCGGTTTCTGTACGTGTTTTCGATACAGCTTCCACGGGCTGTGTTTCTTTCTGTTTTGTTTCGTTTGCCATAATGTGTCCTCTTTTTAATATTGATTAATGGTTAAACGTGTGCTCTGTCAGGGAGCACACGTTCCTATATAAATGATTCTGGAATCAGAAGTTGTAGTGGATGCCCAGGTCGAAGGAGACAGGCATGAACAGCTGGGAATCCTTGTCTCCTGCTGCATTGTAGGGCACGTCGTACCTGAACGATGACACACGCGTTCCGAGCGACAGACCGACGGGAGCGGTGCCCTTATGACGCCAGCGGAGGTCGAGACCGAATGCCGGACCGATGGTGAACTTCTTTTCTCCGGTTGAATGTCCGTTGCCCAGATAACCCTCGCCGTTGCGGTAACGGTACTCTTTGTAGTCGGTGCCGCGACCTTCCGTGAAGTCTTCCCAGGCCCACTCGGCCGTGTACATTCCTGCAGCCACGCCCACAAGGCCCACCAGTTGGAAGGGTTTGCGGCGCCATTCAGGATTCATGCAGGCGGTGAGGTCGGCCGTAAAGTCCAGGCGTCCGCCATACAGTTCCTGTTTTTTGCCGAACATCTTGAAACTGTAGATCATACCGGTTGCTTCCGTACCGAGGAAGTCATTCCACCAGCGGCCGTAGGTGAGTTCGGCACCGATGCCGCCGCCTTCCTTGAAGAAGCGGTCCTGATAAACCATCGGCTGGACAATCAGCTTGGCAGCCACATAATTCTTCTCGGGTTTCTCCACCCACTTGTAAGCCCGCTTGTAGGGATTGAGTTCCACCTGCAGACCCACCATGGTGAACAGATTCATATTCTCGTCCAGGTTGTTGGCTTCGAATGACGTCATCGGGTTATCCTTGAAGAGATAAGTCAGACGGGGCTCGAAGTACCACGACAGACCATTGGCGATATGACCGGTCACATGAGCGCCAAGGTTGAATCCGGGATAGACCTTCAGCGTGCTCCAGTCACCCGTGCGCGACAGGTCCTGCAGGCTGGTCATACCCAGTTCGATACCGCCCAGCAACTGGAAGTCGATATAACGTTCGGGGTCCGCACCCCAGATGCGGTTCGAGAGGTTGTAGGTGTAGTCGATGCCCAGCGAGGCGTAATGATCCATATTCATCGCACCCATGGCGTTGGCAACGTTCAACATCGGGTTGTCGGTGAGGGCTAAGCCCAGACGGATACCATGGATGGCATTGAAATTGTCGCCGGCAAAGAATTCGAACGAACCCACATGGCCGTCCATCATGCCGACACCGCCGCCGAAATACCAGCGGTTCCTCAGGCGGCCGGTCAGGTCGCTGCGCTGGCGGTAGTAGAGATCGTACTGAGCCCCGAGAGAAGCGGTCATCACGAGGTTGGGATTATTGATATTGAGCACCTGGGCTCGCGTTTCTCCCACAATCCATCCATTGCTTGTGATACGGTACTGGAGCTGTGCGGCCGCTGACATGCCGAAGAGAAAATGTTTGTCGCCGTCTTCGAAGGTCTTTGATTCGGGCAGGAAACGTCCGGCTTCCAAACCGGCCATCGTGACGATGTTCCAGCGCGAACGTTCCAATTTGGGTGAGAACGCACGCCACAGGTCATAGAAAGCCTCTGCTCTGAGTCCCCAGAACTGCATCGTCGACTCGTCCTGCACGGGTCCGCCGATGCCTTCCTTCACCTTGAATTCCTGGGCGAAGAGCGAACCGCGGAAGCCCCATACGGGATCCATGTGACGGCCCAGCGCAAGTTCCATGTTCATATGCTTCAGACCGTGACCTTCGTCGCCGGACGAAAAGACGCTCTTGAGGGTCGAGATACTCTCGCTCGACTTCATGTCGTAGCTCATGAGCTGCACACCGCCCAATACCTGAAGGAACCAGCGCGAGCGGTCGAGCCAGGCGGGAGCATTACGTTTGACAAAGGTATAGCGGGCACCTGCGCCGAGGTTCCAGCGTCCGTGATATTCATCGATGCGGTAGAGCCACTGGTAGTAAGGCTCCAGATAGATGTTCCAGTTGGGTGAAAGACGGTGCGAGAGCTGCAGGCCGGCCTCATAACCCATATCGAACTGCTCCGCACCCTCGTAGGCAAAGAGCATACCGCCGATGAAGTTGAGGTCGAAATGACGTTCGGGATTGACGCCCATCCACGAATTGGTGAGATTATAGACATAATCCACCGAGAGCATCGGCATGAGTTTGACTGCCTTCTTGACAGGCGTTGCCTCATACCATTCGAAGATCTGTCCGTCGTCGCCGACACGCAATTTCTTCTCGAGGCTATAACCGACGATGGAGTCGATCTCGGCCTGATTCATCGACTGCAGTTCCAGACGAGCACGGAGGGCCGAAGAGTGGGAGAAATGGCGGCCGACTGCAAACGAGAAACCTCCGTTGTAGAGTTTCTGGTTGGGATTACTGGTAGAGAGGCGCTGTGCCTTTCCGGCGAATTCCAGCCACCAGGTGTCGCGCAGGTCCTGTCCCACCCGTTTGGGTTTACGGGTTCCTGTGAAACGTGAGAAATTGGTATGGAAGGTTTCGACACCCAGGTTGAAACTGACGGTGTTTTCGTTCTCCTCTGTCGACTGTCCGGCAAGCCTTCTCGACGACTCCCTGTCGAACTTGGTCTTGGCCAGGGCATAGCGCCCTTCAAGATAGAGCGCGGTCCAGGGTGACAGATAGTATTTCAGCTGGCCGGCTACGGTGGGACCCATGTAGAAAGCCTTGTCGGCCTTGACGTTACCATATTTATCCACACGTCTGAGCACATTATCGACCTTGATACTTCCGAGTTCGGCACCGGCGCTGATATCGAAGTCCCAAAGGCCCTTTGAGGGATTCCCCGAGAAAAGGGCTACAGGGTTGATCACCACCTCGGCGCGTCCGCCCTGCATACGGAAGTTGTCGTGGGCACCGACGCTGACGCCGAACTTGGAGTTCATCCATTTGCCCAGGGTGATATCGATATTGGGCACGGTCTGTCCGGCCACACGGCTGAAACCTCCGCCCACACGGGCAAAGAGGTTGTCGATGACCTTAAACCCTTTCTCGTCGCGAGCCGATTCGTTCACCCGGTAGAGTCCGTTGGTGAGACGCACGTTGGCACCCATCATGAGGTTGACGGCCGATGCCAGTTCGTTGTCGTTATCGGTACGGAGTTGCGGTTTGCCTTCCGCATCGGTCTCGGCACTCACATAACCGGCGTAGGGTTTACTGGCCATACGCATCTGGGCCTCGGTGAAGAGCGAGATACGGGGCGAGATAACATAGCGGTACTGCATACCCAGCCAACCGCCGAAATAGCCGTCGCCTCCGTTGTATTCCTGCTTCAGGGAAGTCTTGCCGCCGAAGAGCCCCACCGATGCCAAAGCGTGGTGTTTGCGTGTGAGGTCATAGCCTCCGAAGTAGTTCGTAGCGTTCCACAACCAGCCCAGATTGAACTGGTAGCGGTTGAATTTGTAGGCATCGTAGCGTTCCTGCATCGAGGGCATACTGAACTCGAAGCCCAGTCGCAGCGTGTGGGTAGGCGTAAAGTCCTTCGACAGCGTGAAGCCCAAGCTGACGGGATCCCACGTATAGGAACGCCCCGAAATGGGCGATGTCAGCACATCGGGATTCCAGTAAGCCGAAACTTCGAGGTTCGCAAGCGGTTTCCTGTTGAATGTATCTGCATGAGGCTTGCGATAGAGATGCATAAGCAGGTGGTCGGCCACGTTGAACTGGCTGACAGAATCGGAATCAGCGGCCATGCCTGCTGTCCAGAGGCTCAGGAGGAGCGTCAATATCGTATATTTACGTTTCATCATAGTCCTTGTCTCCTATCCTATTCCTTGTTAATTCTTTTGTTAATATAACGTTCTACGGCCTCCAGATAGATATCGAGACCCGACTGGCGGTTGGCCGGTGTGCTGTAGATGCCGCGAATGTAGATGTCGCCCTGACAGAAGGAGACGTAATCCTCGTCCGTTTCGAAGAGACGTGCCAGGCTTGCGACCGCCTCCTGAAGCTGTTCGGCTTTGTTCTCCTGTGCCATCATCTCGGCCCAGCGGGCATAGGCGACTGCACGGAAATACCAGCGTTCCGGACTCTTCTCGGGCAGACGGTCGAGCGCCGGGATACTGTCCCAGGTGGCCCGGAAGGCTTCCTGAACCACGGGGTCGGAATAGCGGCCTGTGCGCTGGAATTTGTCGTGACCGATCGCGTTGTGCACAACGTAGTAATTCACTATATTCGTATTGGCAATGCGGCGGGCAAAGGCTGCATCGTCGATGAACATCTGGTAGTTGAAGCTCTCCAGCAGGTCGGGCAGACGCGACGGATGATACTTCGCCTCGAATTCGCGCGAGTAATCCGTCATCGAAAGAATCTGAATCATCGAGTCGGCACGCTGCAGGGTTGCATTCGAACCGATACCTATCAGAATTTGGATCTGGTTGTAGAGCGCGAAGTCGGCATTGACGTATTTGTATGCCTTCGGAGTCTCGTCAATCAGGGTGCCCAGCGAGTAGGACTTACGGTTGCCGCCCTGGGTGAGATCTATATAAGGAGCCAGTACGGTTTCGTCATATTCGCCCTTGTCCATATTATAGACGGCGATGTTGTTGGCGGCAATCGGGCGGATCAGGTCGAACCACTGTTCGGACGAGGCACGGTTCACGTCATGCGTCCAACAGAAATTCTCGTCGCCGCGTCGGCGGGGAGCCTCCAGCACTTCCTGGCTGACACGCACCTTTTCCTCTTCGGTGAGTTGGTCCGAAGTCAGAAGGACATAGTAATAGAAAGCGCCGTAGGTGACAGCACCCGTACTGATGCCGGAACGGAAAGCCTGCACGATGGCTTCCTCGGTGGGCGGCTGCAGGGCGCTGTACTGGAAGGTGATCTGTACGCGGCGCAGATAGTTCATCGCGGTCTCCCACACCGAGTCGTTGGGAACATACCCCACTTCGTCGGCCGTTACCGAACGCGGGTCGCGGCCTTCACACACCTCGCGGATACGCTGTGCCTGGTCGGCGGATTCGGGCATGAAGTGGTCGATGGCGGCAGCCACATCGAGCCAGGTAGCCACGGAGTCGGTATAAAACTCGGCTGCCGTTCGGATTTCGTTGTGTGCACGCAACCAGCCTACTACCGCTTCCGAACGGTTGCGGGCAAGTGTCATGTTATACTGATAGCCGCCTTCGGGCGAAGTGATACCCAGCACGGCGATGGTGTCGATACGGTTCACACCATAGGGTGCCCATTTTTCATCGCGGCCCATGATGGCGGCAGCGGTCTGGCTCAGCGAGTCGAGCTGCCGTGT
>CAJOOX010000026.1 GCA_905236195.1 uncultured Bacteroidales bacterium | reverse complement strand
TTACATATTTATTACAGAGTAGGTGCGCCCACTACGTTGCCGTCACTGTCGGCATAAACTATGATGCCACTGGGGAGTTCTGCCTTGAAACGGTCCTCCTCCCAGACGAGGGAACGGTATTTGATGGGAATGATAATCTTGCCATTGATGTCGGCCACGCCCCAAAGTTCGTTGCCCTCAATCTTCTTGGCTAGCAGGAAACGACGGCTCTCAACGTTCCAGCGGATACGTTTGTATTCGGTGGTGAGGGGAATGATGAAATCACCGTATTTGTTGATGATGCCGCGCTGGTAGGGTGAACCGTAAATGGTGACGATGGCAATACCGGGATCGGAGTGCCATTCCGCATTATCATAGCGTGGCTGGATGATC
The DNA here is from genome assembly GCA_905236195.1 of uncultured Bacteroidales bacterium. Classification (GTDB taxonomy): domain Bacteria; phylum Bacteroidota; class Bacteroidia; order Bacteroidales; family UBA3663; genus Liminaster. The sequence continues at coordinate 29,124 of CAJOOX010000026.1, read as the reverse complement.
CACTTTTCATTGGCGTCAACAAAGCCGTATTTATACTGGACATCAGGACCACCGTGGGAAGCATGGTCGATGACCTTACGGTCTTGAGCCTGTCCCACATTCAACGAGAACCAGACTACCAAAAGGGTAAAAAACAATTTTTTCATAGGAATGTCTAAATAACGGTGTTTTTATTTCTTCTTTTTCTTTTTTTTCTTTTTGGTTACCACCTGAGCTGCCGGATCGTACTGCGTGATTTTGCGGAGTTCGTCGGCGGGGTGCAGATAGACTTGATAGATGTCGTCGCTGAACTGTCCGTCAGTGATGGTGAGGAGGTCGTGGATGATTTTATTGTCGTCTTCCTCAGCCAGGGGGTTGTCAATTAGGAAGATACGTTTCATCTGGTTGGCTGTGAGTTCGAAGAGCATGATTCTGCGGTTGGGTTCTTCGGTCACCATTGCTTCGTGGGCCAGATCTTCAATCATTTTGCCGTAGTTGCGGATGTGGATGTCGTGTTGTGGACGTGGCAACGCCTGGGGCTTCGCATTGACTTTCTCCAGAGGCAGCACGGGATAGGGGTAGTCGACGTCGAGTGTATAGGCAGAGATGCGGGCCAAGTGATCCCAAAGGACCTGATTGTCGATTTCCGCCTCGGGGTTATGTTCGCGCAGCAGCTCGGCCATTGCCCGTACGATGGTGCCGGCATAGACGGTCCGTTTGTGGCGGTCGTCGATGTTACGGCAGAAGTCCACCATGCGTTGGATGCTGCGTCCGTATTGCGGCAGTTTAATCTGCGGCAGTTGCGTATTGTAGTTTTCCATTTAGAATTTCGAATTAAACAGAACCCTTCAGAATTTTGTCGAGATTAGGCTTGGTCGCCACAAAATCTTTCAAATAGAAGGGGGTAAAATAGGCGGTATCGACAAAGTCCTGAGCCCGGAATGCTTTATAGGCGAGGGCCAGCATTTCGCGTGCCATAGGCCGGACACCGGGAATGAAATGCATGCGGGGATTCCGCAGCACTTCCTTGCATTTCTCTGCGCCATCTCCAAAGAACCATATTTCGCGGTCCTTCAATACATCATCGTAAGAACAAGCGTCAATCACCTTGGCTCCAACTGGTTCCACAAGCTTGAGTGCACGGTCATAGAGGGCGGTATATACCTCCATGCGCCTGGCATCGATCATGGGACAGAAGAGGGCATCGTCGGGCAAATCGTGGAGGAACATGACGGTCGATACCATGGTTTCGAGGGTAGAAACGGCAATAAGAGGTATACCCAGACCGAAAGCCAGTCCCTTGGCTTCACTCACGCCGATGCGAAGACCCGTATAGGACCCGGGTCCTGCCGATACAGCTATGGCATCGGGCATCATCTGATGCTCGCGCGCATACTCCATCGCATGTTCCACATAAACACCCAGCACACTGGCATGATTTGGACCCTCGAGGGTCTCTTCGTGCCATTCCACGTTGAAGTCCTGACTTAAAGCCACGGAACATGGACGTGTGGATGTTTCTATCATCAGAATATTTGCCATTTCGTACAAAATAAAACGAGACAATGGGGCAATTTGTCCCCAAACCTTCAAAAATCGTTGCAAATTTACATATTTTTTTTGAAAAAACGCCTACTTTCGCAAAAAAAGTTGTAAATTTGCCGAAAATTTAGCGTCAATGATACAAAGTATGACCGGATTCGGCAAAGCAATGGCCGAATTTGCGAACAAAAAAGTAACGGTTGAGATCAAGTCGCTCAACTCGAAGCAATTGGATCTGTCGATGAAGGTGGATCCCCAATATCGTGAACTCGAAATGGAGTTCCGCCGTATGATAGCCTCTTCACTCTTAAGAGGAAAAGTGGATTTTAACCTGTCGGTCGAAGCCAAGGCCGGCGACATGCGTTCCATGTTGAATGTCGAGGTGGTGAAGGCCTATCTCGATCAGGTGAAGACAATTTATCCCAATCCCCAACTTTCGGAAACGATTGTGGCCAGTGTACTGCGTATGCCCAATGCCGTGCGGCAGGACAATCCCACAGTGGACGCGGCAGAGTTACAAGCCGTGAAGGCTGCTGTGGAAGAAGCCATCGCCCATCTGGTGGAGTTCCGCAAACAGGAAGGCAAGATGCTGGAAAAGGTATTCACCGCGAAGATTCTGAATATCGCAGATTTGCTAGCCTCAATCGAACCCTATGAGAAAGAGCGTGTAGAAAAGGTGAAACAGGACCTGCTCACCAAACTCGAGAACTTGAGCGTCCAGTATGACAAGAACCGTTTTGAACAGGAACTCATCTACTATATCGAGAAACTTGACATCAACGAGGAAAAACACCGGTTGGACAATCATCTCAAGTATTTCCGCGAGACCCTTGATGCAGACGATCCCAACGGAGCCGGCAAGAAACTGGGATTTATCGCCCAGGAGATGGGCCGCGAAATCAATACGACAGGATCGAAGTCGAACCATGCCGAGATGCAGCGCATCGTGGTAAAGATGAAGGATGAACTCGAACAGATCAAAGAACAAGTGCTCAACGTCTTATGAACAAACTCATTATATTTTCGGCACCGTCCGGTAGTGGCAAGTCCACCATTATCAACTATCTGATGAAACAGGGACTGGACCTTGCCTTCAGTGTCTCGTGTACATCGCGTGCCCCCCGCGGACAGGAACAGAACGGAGTGGAATACTATTTCATAACGCCAGAAGAGTTTCGTCAGCGTATAGCCAACGATGAGTTCCTGGAGTATGAGGAAGTTTATACAGACAAGTTCTACGGCACCTTGAAAAGCGAAGTGGAACGTCTTTCAAAAGCAGGCCACATTGTGGTATTCGACGTGGATGTGAACGGAGGCATGGATATTAAGCAGTACTATGGAGAACGGGCGCTGAGCGTCTTTATCCAACCTCCCAGTGTCGAGGAACTCCGCCGGCGTCTTGAGAATCGCGGCACTGATGCTCCTGAAGTAATCGAGAAACGTATTGCCAGAGCTGCGTATGAACTCTCGCAGGCTGAAAACTTCGATTGCATTATCGTCAATGACAATCTAGAAGCAGCTCAAAAAGAGGCATTGCAGGTAATCACCGATTTTCTCAACACATGAGAATAGGTATCTACAGCGGTACGTTCAACCCGGTCCATTGCGGTCACGTGTCGCTGGCTGAATGGCTTGTCCGGCAAGACTTGGTGGATGAAATCTGGCTGATTCGTTCACCCCGGAATCCGTTTAAAGTCAACCTGCAGCTTCTTGGTGACGGAGAACGGCTCGAGATGCTGAAGCTGGCCGTTGCCGGTCGCAAGGGGTTGAAAATTTCAACCGTCGAGGACGGTCTGCCGATACCCAATTATACAATTACCACGCTACGCCTGCTTCGAAAACAGTATCCCGAACACGAATTCCATCTCATTGTCGGAGGCGACAATTGGGCGGCGTTCGACAAGTGGCGTGAATGGGAGAGCATTCTACGCGATTTCCATCTGATTGTCTACCCCCGTCCTGGTATCCCATTGGAGCCGGACCCCTCGAAGTTCCCGACGGTGAGGGTCGCGGCAGGCGCTCCTCAGTGGGACCTCTCGTCGACAGAAATCCGCTATCGCGTGATGACGGGGAAAAGTGTGGCAGGATGGGTGCCTGATGCTGTTGCTGATTATATAAAGGAAAAAGAATTATACAGATGAAGAAAATAATATATTCCCCGGAGGTCATAGAATTTGTGACTGTGAGCGCAGAACTCTGCAAGCTGCTGGAGAATGCGGGAAAGGAATCTGTGGAGGATTTCCTGCAGAAAGTTTCGCGTATCCTACCTTTGTTGTATGTGAAGGCGACCCTGTTGCCTGACATGAATCCGATGGGGATTGTGACACTGCCGGATTATGTCCGGGAAGAAGACTATAATTACGTGCGAGACAACGTATGGCAACTGCTGAAGGCCGATGATGAGTATCTTGAGATGACTCACGACGAGGATATGCACTGGAGCAACGACCCGGTGATGAAGACGGTGAGCGAACAGTTGGCCGACATTTATCAGGACCTCCGAAACTTTGTGGCCGTCTATGCGATGGGCAATGAACCCTCTATGGAAGAGGCTTTGGCAGCGGCTAAAGATAATTTTCTGCAATTCTGGGGCGAGAAACTCGTCTCTGTGATGCGCCCTCTGCATGATTTGGCATGGAGCCATCCCGCACATTCAAATGACAACAACAATGATTGACGGCAAAATACCTGCAGAGGAATTCAATGCGGCCCCCGTGCTCGAATTCAACGGCAACATCGTAGTAATCAACAACGAGACACAGGCCGAAGCTGCTGCTCAGGCTATGCGTCTGAGCGGTCGCCCCATCGGGTTCGATACCGAGACGCGGCCATCGTTTGTGAAAGGAGTGACCTATGAAGTGTCGTTGGTCCAGCTTTCAGCCGGCAATACAGCTTTCCTGTTCCGACTCAACAACCTGGGCGGTTTCAGTAAGGCGCTCAAGGAATTGCTCGAAGATCCGGGAGTACTGAAAATCGGACTTTCTACAAGAGATGACTTCCGAAACCTGCGCCGATTGGATGCCACCTTTGAGCCGCAGAACTTCATAGAGATTCAGCAGCTTGTGACATCTTACGGGATTCATGAACTCTCACTCTCCAAAATCTATGCCTGTCTGTTTGGCAAGAAACTGTCCAAACGACAGCGTCTTTCCAATTGGGAGGCCTCGGAACTCAGTTCTAAGCAGCAGGTCTATGCATCGCTCGATGCCATTGCATGTGTAAATATTTATGAGAAACTGAAAACAATGAATTTCAATGAAGAAGCATAAAAAGCATATCTGGCTCCCCCTTGCCATCCTCATCTATGCAATTGTAATGGGTTTTGTGATGATTGAACGTAGCGGCGTGACTCGCGAGTTCTGGATTATGACGTGTGTCGAAGTCGTGTTCATCGTTGTCCTTTATTTCATTTTACGCGGGCAAGACCGGCGTCGTGACCGAGACGAAATCAGATAAACACACCATATAAATAAATAGGGGAGACCTCCAAGCGGAAGCCTCCCCGGTTTGCATATCAGCGTCGGCGGGATTATTATTCCTGTGCCTCGGGCAGTACGGGAGCAGCCATCTGCTGTTCCTGAATAGCCGAACCCGTTGTTGAGGAAGAGCCGTTGGAGAAGATGAGTGTGCTGGCGATGCAAAGCACAGCGATGGCAATCATCATGCCCCATGTAGCCTTTTCCAGAAAATCGGCGGTTTTGGGAGCGCCCATAATCTGGTTGTTCGACTGAAAACCTGCGGCCAAACCGCCGCCCTTGCTCTTCTGCATCAAGATGATGGCCACGAGCAGAATGCTGATAATAACGATGATAACTGTTAAAATAACCATTGTTTGTAAATAAAAGAATAAATATTGAATTTTGTATAATTTACTTCTGATACTTCTGAATCAGTTCGATGAACCGAATCTGATCAGTGTAATAGCTGTTCGGTCCTGCGTATTTTTCGTTGAGTTGGCGCAGGATGGTAAGCGCCTGATCGTACTTGTGCTGCCGGATGTAAATCTTGGCTAGGCTTTCGGTAAGGAACGCCTTCTCATGAATCTTCGACAGGCTTTCGTCCGAATCTGTTGCGGGCACAGTCTCCGGAGGCTGGGGTACGAATAGTGTGCCGGTTTCTTCGGCCCGGAGGAAGGAGTCAATCAGAACATCCTGTTCGTCAAGGGCCGCCTGTTCACTTTCCGACGGCACAGCATCGTCAAAATCATAGGCCGCGCCGGAGCTTGCGATGGAGGAGAGGTCGTAGGAGGCTGTCCCTTCTTCGGTGCTGACATGCATCTGAGAGAGGTACTTGTCCACCAGGGCGAAGGAGTCTCCGTTGTCCGTCTGTTCCGCCGACTTCCGTTCGAGCTGTTTCATCAGTTCGATCCAATCGTATTCGCCGTTGTTGACTAGCGAGAACATCTTCATCCGGTTGGGTAGCCGCACGGCCGCTTTCTTCAGTTCCTCGGGCAGTTTTGTCGAATGTACATTACCCAAGGCGATGAGGTAGAGCAGTCGCCAGGTAGGACACCATGGCTGCCTTTCGATGAGGTCGGGCAGCGTTGCAACGGCTTCCGAACCCATGCTCTCGGGGTGTTTGATCCACTGTGCCGTTTCCATTACCAATTGGCTACTGTAGCGTTGAAGATACTTTCCACAAGCTCGTCCACCATTTCTTCGCAGAGGGCATCCTGCACATCCGTCAGCAGCATGGTTGCATCGAAGTCACGATAGGCCGAGAACTCTCTTTCGAAGTTCTGGGTCGAATTGGGTTTGCATACAAACTTCACCTTCACTCGGATGGTAAGACGTGTCACACTTGCGTAGGCATCGCTCTTTACCGCCTGTGGGGAGAGGCTGTAGCCCGTGATGGCGCCACTCAGCTGGAGGTCACCGTCCTGACGCACCTGCTGCAGTTTTGTCTGGTCGACATACTTGGCCTGCAGTTTGTCGTTGAAATTGGCTGCCAGAGGCGAGTAGACCAGCGATGCCTTGATGGGAAAGGTCTCAAACGATATCGTCTTTGTCGTCGCATAGTCGATGGAGGCGCCATTCAGTTTGTAGGTAATCTTGCACGAAGACAAGAGGCCGAAGGCAGCCACAAGGCAGATGAGAAGTGGAACGATTCGTTTCATAGATTGTATTCCTGTATCTTGCGGTGGATGGTGCGCTCGGAGATTCCGAGGTCGATTGCCGCCTGACGTTTGTTGCCGTGATTGTGTTCGAGGGCGAGACGGATAGCGTCTTTTTCAACCTCAGCCAGCGGTCGTACGGAAGAAACAGAGGGCTCGAATTGATATTCTGCCGAGGAGGAGGCTATTTCCTCCACTTCTACATCTTCGATGTTATCCTCTTTGCGGGCTGTAGAGACAGCGGGGACGAAATCGTGTTTGATGCCGCTGGTCTCGGAGGGAAGGGCGCGTGGTCCGGCCGGACGTGATGCCGGAGCTGAACCGTTGCTCATGCCGAGTTTCTTGCGAACCTCTTCGAGCTCGTTGCTGAGCCGGAAAATCATCTGATAAATCATCTGTTTTTCTCCGGTGTGGAACGTCTGGCTTTCGTCGGTCGTTTCGTCCGAGAGGATGACATGTTCGTCGAACACAGGCAGATGCTTCATCAGTGTCTCGATATCAATCTCGCGTTTCTCCTCGACAATTGAGATTTCCTCCACCACATGCTTCATCTGTCTTACATTGCCCGGCCAATTGTAGGCAAGGAGTTTCCGGCGGGCATCGTCGGTAAGCGCTATGGGTGGCATCTGATACTGTGCTGCCACTTCATTGGCAAACATGCGGAACATGGAGTAGATGTCCTCGGTACGCTCGCGCAGGGCGGGAATATGGATGGTGATGGTTGCCAGACGGTAGTAGAGATCCTCGCGGAAAGTCCCCTTCCGGATGGCTTTCTGCAAATCCACATTTGTTGCAGCCACTATCCGTACGTCGGTCTTGCGTACTTCGCTCGAGCCCATTCTGTAGTACTCTCCGCTTTCGAGGATGCGGAGCAGTCTTGCCTGGGTGGCAAGCGGAAGTTCACCCACCTCGTCTAGGAAGATGGTACCTCCATTGGCTTCTTCGAAGTAGCCCTTGCGATCGCTGACAGCTCCTGTGTATGCGCCCTTGACATGGCCGAAGAGTTCACTGTCGATGGTTCCCTCGGGCAACCCGCCGCAGTTCACGGCGATACATTTGCCGGAGCGACGGCGCGAGTACTGGTGGAGAATCTTGTGATAGACCTCCTTGCCCACACCGTTTTCGCCTGTGATGAGCACGCTCACGTCGTAAGGCGCGGCCTGCAGAGCCGTGTTGATTGCTTCGAGCAGTAGGGGGCTCCTGCCGAAGATACCGAACTGTCGTTCCACCTTAAGAATCTCTTCTCTATTGTCCATATCAAGTCGCAAAGATAGCGTTTTTTTGCCAAATGACCAAATATTTCCATAGAAAAAGTACTAAAAAGGCATTTTTCATGCGACAATGCTTGCTAATGTTAACAAAAAGCGTTATATTTGCAGCCAAAAATGTTCATAAATTCTTTATGGACATGTAGGAAGACAGATAGAAAATTAAACAAATAAACTCAGAAACAATGAAATTTCAGATCATTCTCCCGGCACTTGTTGCCGCCTTTGTACTTGCAAGCTGCAGCAATCCTCTTCAGAAGCAGGTTGACCAGATCAATCAGGCATGTCCGCTGTCCTATGGCGAGGCTGGTACCCTGAAAGGTGCAACCCTCGTTGACGGCAATAATGTATGCCTCGAACTCGAGTTGGAAGAAAACGTGGTGCAGATGCTCCAGTCCAATACGCCTATGGCCCACGACATCGTGGCTGAAGCGCTTTCCATGCAGTCAGGCGAGATGGCCGAAATTTTCGATGAGATTATTAAGCGCGGAGGTACGTTCTCTTTCCATTTTATCGGCAAAGAGGGGAAGAAGGAATATACACAGTCCATCGATGCCGAGGAACTGAAAACCATCCGTCAGGAAGAATCTGCAGTTCTGACTCCCGAAAAGTCACTTGCCCAGATTCTCAAAGCCTCACAAAAGGAGTTTCCCGTCATCACCAATGTCATAACGATGGATTCCCTCGTCGATGAGGGTGACTATGTGCGTTACTATGCTACGGTCGATACCCTCTTCAATGTATTAAGCACCAACAAAGATTTACATGACAATCTGATGCATGCCCTGACTTCCGGCAAGGAGACCCTTCCCTTTGTCAATGCGGTACTTGAATGCCAAAAAGGCATTGCCTACCGTTACACCGACCGAAAGAGCGGCAAGGTGCACGATGTGCTTATCACCAACAGTGAACTTGACAAGGCGCTCGGCAACTGATTTATAACCGGTAAACGCTCCAACTCCCATTTCGCCGATGGATTTCGTAAAACAACAAGTGCTCCCCGGAGCCGGCAGCAAGCGCAGGTATTCGCGCCTGACTGATTCCGAAGGCCGTACCTATATACGTCTGGATGGTATCAGCCGTGCGGAAAACCATGCCTTTCTGGTGCTCAACCGACAGATGGAGGCAGCCGGCATACGTGTGCCTCATATCTATGAGGTTTCAGCCGACGAGATGTCCTATATTCAGGAGGATCTCGGGGGACGTTCGCTCTACGACTACATCGCTCATTGTCAGAAACAGGGGGAATGGAATGAGGAGACGCGAGAACTGATCAGGGAGGTAATGCGTGATTTGCCCCGCATCCAGTTCCTTACAGCCCGGGGACTTGATTTTTCGGTCTGTTTTCCCGTACCCGAATTTACGCGCCAAAGTGTGTTGTGGGACCTGTACTATTTCAAATACAGTTTTCTCCGCGTCGCCCACCTCGAAATCGATGAACCTGCTCTCGAAGCCGAATTCCAGCATTTTGCCGACCAACTGCTGTCGTCCGACACGACGCAAACCTTCCTCTATCGGGATTTTCAGTCGCGCAACATCATGGTCCGGGACGGACATCCCTGGTACATTGATTTCCAAGGCGGACGTCGCGGCCCTGTCTATTATGACGTAGCCTCCTTCGTGTGGCAGGCTCGCGCTGCCTATCCCGAGGATTTCAAACGCGAACTGGTTGAGACTTATAAGCAGGCATTACAAGAGTACATGCCCCTGCCGTCAGATTTCGACCGACGGCTCCGTCAGTTCGTTTTCTTCCGAATGCTACAGGTGTTGGGAGCCTATGGCTTTTTGGGACTCATCGAACACAAAGCCATGTTCCTGACCTCTATTCCCGGAGCCTTGGGTACGCTCTCCGGGCAGGTGGCAACGGGCGAATTTGAAGCCTATCCCACCCTTTGCAGGCTTATTTCAGAAGCATCGGCTATGGAAAAATTCCGGCCACAGCCGATGAAGGGGGAAAAACTAACCGTCCGCATTCAGAGTTTTTCATTCAAAAAAGGCATCCCTGAAGACTATTCCGGCAACGGCGGCGGCTTCGTTTTCGACTGCCGTGCTCCCCACAACCCCGGCCGGTATCCTGAGTATCGGAATCTGACGGGCAAAGATCAGCCGGTCATCGATTTTCTCGAGCAGCAGGGTGAGATACAGCCTTTCCTCGAACATGTCTATGGACTCGTCGAACCTGCCGTGGAGACCTATTCCCGCAGGGGATTCACCTCGCTCATGGTCAGTTTCGGATGTACGGGCGGACAGCACCGTTCGGTCTATTGTGCACAGCATCTGGCCGACCGCCTGCGAGAAAAATATCCAAGTGTTAACATAGAACTACATCATCGTGAGCAAGAATAAATTGGCCAAATTCGCCGATATGGCTAGCTATCCCAATGTCTTCCAAGCCACCTACGAGGAAGTGCATCCCCAAGGCTACAGACTCCGGGGGCGATGGCACGAAGAAGTTTTCCATAACAATAATCCCATCATTTTGGAACTGGGATGCGGACATGGCGAATATACAGTAGGACTGGCACGGGCGCACAGCGGACAGAACTTTATCGGCGTCGATATCAAAGGCGCCCGCATGTGGCACGGGGCAACCGAAGCCGTCAGCGAAGGTCTCTGCAATGTGGCCTTTCTGCGTACCCATATCGAACTGATTACCTATTTCTTTGCACCCGGCGAGGTGTCCGAAATCTGGCTCACGTTCCCCGACCCCCAAATGCACAAGGCCGGCAACCGGCTCACGGCTCCCATCTTCCTGCGCCGTTACAGCGAGATACTGCCCGCCACAGGCGGAGACCTGCATCTGAAGTGCGACTCAAACTTCATGTTCACATATACAGAGGCTGTGGCCGTGGTCAACCGGCTTGAGATGCTTGTTTCCACCCGCGACCTCTATGCCGAGAAGGATGCCTCGCGGTTCCCTGCCGAGCTCACAACGATACAGACTGCCTACGAGCGGCAATGGCTCTCCCGCGGTATCGATATCAAATATCTGCGGCTCAGGATTACCCCGCGTGAGGAGTGGCTGGATTCCGATATTGAGATTCCTCTCGATTCCTATCGCAGCTATGGTCGCGACCAGAATTCGTCTTTACAAAAGCATAAATAAATCATGACAAAAGAGCAAGTACTTGAAGCCCTGTCCGGTGTACGGTATCCCGGTACGGGAAAAAACATAGTGGAAAGCGGAATGGTGTCCGACGACATCGTCATTTCGGCCGATAATCAGAGCGTTTCGCTCTCCCTGCTTTTCGACAAACCTACCGACCCCTTCATGAAGAGTGTGGTACGTGCTGCCGAAGCAGCCATCGAGATGACAGCCAGCAAGATCAGCGAGACCGTGCACGTGCGCGGCAATATCTCCGTCCATTCCCGGCAGGCTGCCCGTCCCGAACCCGAAAAACTCCTGCCTGGAGTGAAGAACATCATCGCCGTGGCTTCCGGCAAGGGCGGCGTGGGCAAGAGCACCGTCGCCGTCAACCTGGCCGTCGGTCTGGCAGCTTTGGGCTACAAGGTCGGGTTCCTCGATGCCGACATCTTCGGTCCTTCCGCACCCAAAATGTTTCACTTGGAATCAACGCAAGTCTATATGCGTCACGATGAGGAGCAGAACCGCGACCTCATCATTCCGGCCACCAACTACGGTGTCTCCGTCCTCTCGCTCGGTTTCTTCGTCGAGCCCGGCAATGCCACCGTCTGGCGCGGCTCGATGGCTGGTTCTGCCCTCAAACAGCTCATCGGCGATGCCGACTGGGGCGACCTCGACTATTTCATTATCGACACGCCTCCCGGAACGTCCGATATCCATCTGACACTCGTGCAGACCATTGCCATCACTGGCGCAGTTATCGTCTCTACGCCCCAGCAGGTGGCTCTAGCCGATGCGCGCAAAGGTATTGATATGTTCCAGAATGAGAAGATCAATGTACCAGTACTCGGACTGGTCGAGAACATGGCCTGGTTCACACCTGCCGAACTACCCGACAACCGCTATTACATCTTCGGCAGGGAAGGTGTGGCCGATCTTGCAAAGGAACTCAATATCCCACTCCTGGCTCAGATTCCCGTCGTTCAGAGCATCTGCGAAGCTGGCGATAACGGCATCCCTGCAGTCCTCAACTACGACTCCCCCGTAGGTCAGAGCTATCTTTCCCTCGCCCAAAGTGTTGTCACTCAATGTAACCGCCGCAACGAGGAGAAACCTGCCACGCAGCGCGTCGAGATGAAGGCATAAACAGAAGAGGATAAAAAGAAACATGCGTCGGATTTTATCGGCGCATGTTTTGTTTATGAATTCTTTATAAAGTCCTATTTTATTTTATATTCTCCAGAATGAATTTTTCGGCCACAGGGAGGAAGAGTCCGTGGCCCCTGCGGTTGAGGTGCGCATTGTCGGTGGGAGACTGGAAGTATTTTTTGCGGAATTCGGGATTCCATACCTGCACAGTCGTGTCGGCTGCTGCATCGAAGAAGGGGACACCGAGTTTTTTGCACACCTTAGCCTCGAGTTTCACCACCTTCTCGCGGGGCGATCCTTTGTAGGAGGCGAGAGCGGCATCGTTGTCGGGAGTATCTGCCTGCACACTTCGCCAGGGCGAGAACATGAGAATCTGAGCCTGGGGATAGCGTTCGCGCATGCCCTTGATCATGCTGGTGAGCTGTTTGGTGAATTCCTTACTGCCGATGGAATCGATGCGTCCGCGGGACGAATCGTTGTGGCCTGCCACGATGACGATATAGTCTGTAGAATCGGCAATCTGGGTATAACGCTTATAGATGGCTTCGTCGGGTTTGCCGGGACGGTCCATCGCGATGCAGGTGCCGTTGCGGCCCAGGCATTGGTATTGCATGCCGTATTTGCGGGCGAACCGGTACATCCAGGTGTATTCTCTGGGGTCGTGGTGGTTATAGACATAACTGTCGCCGATAAAGGCAATCTTCTTGCCCGTCAGGCGTGCGTCGTTACGGGCTGAGGGAAGGGTGCGGAGCCAGTTGGAAAGGACGTTCACCACGTCGTTGTGGTAGGCAAACTTGTCGCGATAGCCCCATCCGTGGCCGCCGTTAGGGAAGGAGACGAAGGACGCAGGCACCTCATTGCGGACCAGCGCCTCGTAGTAGGGGAGACCGTTAGTGAGGGGAGGCACGGCACCGTCGTCTGACGAAAGGAGGATAATGGCGGGAGAAGTCTGCCGGTTCACCTTGTTCATGTTGCTCCATTCGGCAACGAGTTCATTGTCGTTGCGGTTGTCGCCGAGGAATCCGACGAGCGAACCTTGATGGGTTTCCTTCTCGACCATCGAAATGACGGGATAGAACAGAATCTGGAAATCGGGCGTCGATTCGAAGGGGGAGTGGGTCGCTACAGACGAAGCCAGGTGTCCGCCAGCCGATGAACCCATGATGCCAACGTCAGCGGGGTTGATGCCCCAGGCTGCTGCGCTGTCGCGAACCGTACGGATGGCCTTCTGGGCATCGCCAAGGGGGATATTTCGGTCCCCTTTGGGCATGCGGTAGGTAAGGACGAAGTAGGCGATGCCCCGTTCGTTGAAGAAATCTTTCCAATCATAACCCTCATGATTGACAGCGAGATGGGTATAACCGCCTCCGGGAAGGGCTACAACTGCACGACCGCTGCCCTGGGCAGGAAGAAACCCTTCAAGACGGGCCTTGCCGTCGTTGGTGAGACTGATTGTCACCTGACGCTGTGCATTCAGGGAACCCAAAGACAGCATGGCTAATGCTGCAAGGAATAATGTACGTTTCATTGTGTTATTGATTATTAAAAGTCTGGGCAAAGATAGGCTTTTTGTGAGATAAAAGCAAATTTTCGGTCCATTATTTTGCTAATTGCAGATTTTTTCCTATCTTTGTGCCCGATAAATTATGCTGCAATGAGAAAAAACATTCATAATTCCGTATTCCGGATTATATCTTCGGTATGCCTGTCGTTGAGTTTTTTTGCATGTGGTTCCGGTGATGCGAAAAAAGCCGGAGCCTTGTTGGACGAAGCGAGGCTGGCGTATTCTCAAGGCCGGATGAATGAAGCCTTGATTCTGATAGATTCCATAGCTGCGGCCTATCCTCGCGAAGTGGAAGTGAGGCGGTCGGGCATGGCCTTTGAGGACAGCGTACGGCTGGCCGTCAACGAAAACATCTTCCGAACGACGGATTCGCTGATTGCCGAGGCCAGTGCGAAGATAGACTCGGTCGCATCCGTCTGGTTTATCTATGAGAAAACCGAATATGACGAATTGGGCCGTTTCATAGCCAAAAGTATGGATGCAGCACGATCCGCTTTCCGGACGTATATTCATGCTGCTGTGAATGAATATGGCTGTACGCAGCTGATGTCGTCCTATTGCGGAAGCAGCGAACTGAATCATACTGCCCTGAAACTGAGCTTGTCTTCGGGTGAGAGCGTGACCACCAGTGAGATTCCCTATAACGACGGGGCGAATTACCATTATAAGGTGAATGAAACCTGTTGTGAGGTGGTGACCTATACCGATGCAAAGGACGGCGGAGCTTTGGCTTTCGCAGCTCTGCATAATGGTGAGACCGTAAAAGCAACCCTGCTGGGAGGTAAGAAAGAAATACCTATCACAGTATCCTCGCAGGACCTTCAGGCGTTGGCAGCAACGTTTGAATTGAGTGTTCTGCTGAAAGACCGCTTGCGTCTGACGCAGGAAAGGAAGACAGCCCAGCTCATGGTTGAAAAACTCCAGATGAAAATACAGAAACGGAAATGATATAAAAGAAAAGCGCTCCCGGACGGAGCGCTTTTCTCATATCATGCGGGTGAAGAACCTGATGAGAGAGCAGCCGACGGCCACGAACCCGGTCCACACCCAGTAGTGGTTGGTCCACATTTCCTTATAGTCCAGCAGCCAGAGGATGACTGTAAGGGTGGCGAGGATATAGAATCCCCAGCGGAGAATTTTCTGAAACTGATACATAGGGATATTTTTATTTTACTATTTTACTGTTTGACCAATGTTGGTAATTTGGTAAATAGTTCAATAGTCCAACGGTCCAATTTTATATAATATTGAGTTTGCGGAATACTTTCTGAATCTTGTCAAGGGCAAATTCCACCTGAGGCTGGGAGAATGTTGCCATGAGTGAGAACCGAATAAGCGTACTCTCGGAGGGTACAGCCGGCGGCACAACGGGGTTGACAAAGAGACCTTCGTCGAGGAGCATGCGCGTGACCAGCAGCGTCTTGTCAAAGTCGCGGATGAAGAGGGGAATGATGGGAGAACAGGTGTGTCCTATCTCACATCCCATCTCGCGGAACTCGTTTAGAGCGAAGTTGGTGATGTCCCAAAGGTGCTGTATGCGCTCTGGCTCGTTTTCCATGATGTCGAGCGCCGCATTGACCGCCCCGATGGCAGCAGGTGTTGGGGAAGCCGAGAAGATGAACGGCCGGCTGTTGTGGCGCAGCCAGTTGGCCGTGTCATGGTTCGTGGCGATAAATCCGCCGATGGAGGCCAGACTCTTGGAGAATGTGCCCATGATGAGATCCACTTTGTCGGACACGCCGAAGTGGTCGCAGACACCGCGTCCCTGTTGTCCGAAAATGCCGATGCCATGCGCCTCATCCACCATGACAGAGGCATTGTATTTTTCAGCCAGCTGTACAATCCCTGGCAGGGGAGCCACATCGCCTTCCATCGAATAGACGCCGTCAACCACGATGAGTTTCACCTTGTCGGGTTTACATCGCATGAGTTTCTTTTCGAGCGACTCCAGATCGTTGTGACGGAATTTGAAATTCTGGCTGAAAGAAAGCCGCTTGCCCTCGATGATGGAAGCATGGTCAAGTTCATCCCAAAGAATATAGTCTTCGTGTCCCGTGAGACAGGAAATAACACCCAGATTGGTCTGGAACCCGGTAGAATAAATGAGTGCCTCTTCCTTTCCCACGAAAGCGGCAAGCCGCTCCTCAAGGGCCACATGGATGTCAAGCGTTCCGTTCAGGAACCGCGAACCGGCACATCCTGATCCGTATTTTCTGGTCATTTCGATGGCGGCTTCCTTCACTCTGGGGTGGTTGGTGAGTCCCAAATAGGCATTAGACCCGAACATCAGTACTTTCTTCCCATTGATGATGACCTCCGTGTCCTGGTCGCTTTCAATGACCCGGAAGTAGGGATAGATACCGTGTGCCTTGGCGCGTTGCGGTGCTGTATATCTGGCAAGTTTTTCTTGTAATAAACCCATCTTATTTTTTTAATTTAGGCCGCAAAGATAACAAATAAAGTTGTAATATCAGCCCTTATTGCGTGAAAAAATGTTTAACTTTCATATTTTCCGGTCAGAAAATAGGAAATATGCAAAAAAAATATTATCTTTGCGCCGCATTTTTATATAGATATGGAGAAACGAACGATACGTATCATTGTGAATCCCATCGCCGGTGTGCGTCCCAAAAGCGAGATACCGACGTTGGTTAAGCATGTATTCATGTCAGATAAATTTGAAGTCGATTATTGTGAGACCCGATATGCCGGCCACGCTACAGAATTGGCGAGTGAAGCCGCCAAGCAGGGATTCGATACGGTTCTGGCCATCGGAGGTGATGGTACTGTGAACGAGACGGCGCGCGGACTGGTAGGAACCAAGACAGCCATCGGTATTGTTCCCATGGGGTCGGGCAACGGTCTTGCCCGGCATCTGCAGTTGCCGCTGGAGAGCGAGCACGCCATGCAGGTCGTGGTGGAGAACCACAGGCAGGCCATCGACTACGGAAAAGCTAACGAGCATATCTTTTTCTGTACGGCAGGTGTTGGATTCGATGCCGACATCAGCCAGAAATTCGCACAGGCGGGACAGCGCGGGGCCTTCACGTATGTGAGGGAAGTGATTGACCACCTGCGTAAATATGATGCCAAGACCTATTCGATTTATACCGACGACGAGAAAATCAGGGAGCGGGCCTTTTTGATTTGTGTGGGAAATGCCTCTCAATGGGGCAATGATGCCAAAATCACACCCGAGGCCACGATGGACGACGGACTGATGGATATCACCCTAATCAAACCCTTTCCTCCGGCAGGCATACCGCAGTTGGTAACCCAGCTATTTAATGGGACTATTCACAAGAATCCCAATGTGCTCTATTTCCGCTCGTCTCACGTACGTATCGTACTGCCCAAGGAGACGCCGGTACATGTGGACGGAGAGCCGTTCGAAATGAAAGGCGTGGTCGATATACAGACCATTCCTGCCGGACTTCATGTGCTGACACCCGCCAACCCCGTAACGCAAAGACTGAATAACCTGCGCTACGGATTCGAAGAGGTGCATTATTCCATATTGGCGAATCTGAAAAAATCGATTCCCAATATGCCCGATATTCCCCCGATAACCAAGTTGTTAAAAACAAAATAAAATGGCAGAAAATTTAGAAAACAGCGTCTTTGATGATCAGGAGGCTGTGAAATATATCCAGGCCAACCTCCCGCAGGAGGCTAAAGGCAAGTTTACCGATGACGAGGTCCTCTATATTTCGGATTTGGTTTATGAGTACTACGAAGTGAACGGCTTCCTGGAGGAGGAAGACGAAGTGGAAATCGATATTGAAGACCTCACCGAATATGTGGTGCGCGCCCTCAAAAAGGATGTGGAATTCCATCAGACTCACCCCAAAATCGATCCCGAACTGGTCGAGTGGGTGGTGCGCTGTGAAATGGACTACGAGGACACGCTGGGATAGTTGAACGGACCCTCAAAATCCCCCTGGCGGGGGACGTGCTGAGCGGTACAAGTTAAAAAAATCTGAGTTGAGACAGACAATAATAAACATAGTGCTTTGGGCGGGCCTTGCGTTTACGGCAGCGGCCCAGAATTTCGAGCGGATACCCGAGGCCGAACAGACGCTGTATGGCGAGAAGGCCTTCGTGACGGGAGAATATGAGACAATGAAGAATGTGCGCAGTTACTGGAAAAAAGAAAGCCAGCGACTGACGAATTTGCGTGGTTGTCGATGTGCACTGACGGGTTCCAACGAAGCCATCTTCAAGGTTACCATTCCGGTAAGGTTCCTATATCTGGCCAATGATACGGCCCTTTCGCAATATGCAGAACAGCAGTTGAGACCGTTTCTCCATCTGGTAAAGGGGAATGACCCGCTCACCTCTGTGATTGTGGCATGCCACTCTGACAATAACGGCAGCGACGTTTATCTGAGATCATTTACCCAGGCCCGTGCGAAGGAGTTGGCCCAATGGTTTCGCCGTCAGGGTGCTCTCTCGGCTCATATCTATCCCTTCGGTATCGGTAACGAGTCACCCGAAACGGACAACAGCACCCTCGCCCAACGCGAGAAAAACCGCAGGGTAACCCTCTATTTCGTACCCTCGAAAGCAATGCTTAAATCAGCAAAGAAAAATCAATTATAAAAATAAAATGGCAACAGAATTAAAAGATTTGACCAAACGTGCCGACGACTATTCCCGGTGGTACAATGAACTGGTCGTAAAAGCCGATTTGGCTGAACAGTCTGCCGTGCGCGGATGTATGGTTATCAAACCCTATGGCTATGCCATTTGGGAAAAGATGCAGCATGAACTTGACGCCATGTTCAAGAAAACAGGTGTCAGAAATGCCTATTTCCCCCTTCTGATTCCCAAATCGTTCTTCTCCCGTGAAGCCGAGCATGTGGAAGGCTTTGCCAAAGAAGCCGCCGTGGTGACCCACTACCGGTTGAGAGCCACAGCCGACAAAACCGCTGTGGAAGTGGATCCCACAGCCAAACTGGAAGAGGAGCTGATTATCCGTCCCACTTCGGAGACCATTATCTGGAATACTTATAAAGGATGGATCCATTCGTGGAGAGATCTTCCGATTCTCTGTAACCAGTGGTGTAATGTGATGCGTTGGGAGATGCGTACGCGTCCGTTCCTCCGAACTTCCGAATTCCTGTGGCAGGAAGGCCATACGGCTCACGCAACGGCCGAAGAAGCCGAGGCGCGTACCCAGCAGATGATCAAGGTCTATGCCGATTTTGCCGAACGTTTCCTCGCACTGCCCGTCATGCAGGGTGTAAAGAGCGAGACCGAACGTTTTGCCGGAGCCCTCAATACCTACACCATCGAAGCCATGATGCAGGACGGTAAGGCTCTGCAGGCTGGTACCAGTCACTTCCTGGGTCAGAATTTTGCCAAGGCCTTCGACGTGACCTATCTCGACAAGGAGAACAAACCCCAATATGTGTGGGCATCGTCGTGGGGCGTTTCGACACGTCTGATCGGCGCTCTCATCATGACACATTCCGACGACAACGGTCTGGTGCTGCCTCCCAAGGTGGCTCCCCTCCAGGTGGTTATCATTCCCATCGGCGGCAAAGACATGTCTAAACTCGATGAGAAACTCGGCGCGATTGCTGCCAACTTGGAGAAGAAAGGCATCAGCGTGAAGTATGACAATGCCGACAACAAACGTCCCGGATTCAAGTTCGCCGACTACGAACTCAAGGGAGTACCTGTCCGTCTTGTGATGGGTAACCGCGATCTCGAGAACGGTACGGTTGAAATCATGCGCCGCGATACGCTGGAAAAAGAGACTGTGCCGATGGAAGGCATCGAGGAAAGAGTAGAGAAACTGCTCGACGATATCCAGGCCAATATCTACAACAAGGCCAAGAGCTTCCGTGACGCACACGTATACGAGTGCGACAACTACGAGGAGTTCAAGACCCGTGTGGCAGACGGAGGTTTCTTCCTCTGCCATTGGGACGGTACTGCCGAGACAGAAGCTCAGATTAAGGCCGATACACAGGCGACCATCCGTTGTGTGCCCTTCGACTTCGAACAGACCGAAGGCGTGGATATGGTTTCGGGCAAACCTGCAAAGTACCGCGTTCTGATTGCCCGTTCGTATTAATCCGATGCTGTCCAAGTAGCCGGAGAGTCCGGCGATGAACTCCAGATGCGAAACAAATACGCGACCCTGCTCTATCTTACCTTCCGGAACCTGAACTGGTTCGAATGGCTGCTGATAGGTGCCATCATGGCGTTGTCCGTTGCCTCCTTTCTGATTAAAGGTGAGGTGACGGTCAACAGTTCGATAGCTGCCGTGAGTGCCATATTGGGTGTGTTCTGTGTGGTGCTGGGAGCCAAAGGCTCGATGGCCAACTGGATTTTCGGCATTGTAGAGTGCTTTCTCTACATGTACATTTCTTTTTCGGAACACATCTATGGAGATGCCCTGCAACGCCTGTTCTACACGCTGCCCATGCAGTTCCTCGGATGGCACTGGTGGAGTCAGCGTAAACGCAAAAAGAACACCGACCAGATACAGACCCGTTGGATGACATGGAAGGCGAGGGGCAGTTATCTGGTGCTGATTGCCCTGATGACGGTTGTGTTCGCGCAGTTCCTGAAGTATGCCGGTCCCTATTTGGCAGAGTTCTTCCAGGCCATGCACATCCGCTCCTTCCGGGGCGACTATGTGAATGAAGGACAGCTTTGGCTGGACGCCACGACAACGGTGCTGGCCATCATCACCACTTTTATATCTACACGCGCCTACGTAGAACAGTGGTATCTGTGGCTCTTCATCAATATCTTTTCCATCAGTATCTGGTGGATGAATGATTCGGAATTCTCGTTCATGACCGTCTCAAAATATTCCATTTACCTTGTCAATACCTTCTATGGTATCTACATGTGGACCAAACTGGCCAAACCTGAGGAAACAGAATGAAAGTATGTATAGCTGAGAAACCGAGTGTGGCCCAAAGTATTGCTCAGGTATTGGGGGCTACATCGCGCAAAGACGGATACTATGAGGGCGGTGAGTGGCAGGTTACGTGGACTTTCGGCCACTTGTGTTCGCTCAAAGCTCCGGACGATTATACGCCAGCCTGGAAACGCTGGCAGATGGAAACTTTGCCCATGATACCGCCCAGATTCGGTATCAAACTGCTGGACGACAGCGGAGTGCAGAAACAGTTCAATATCATCCAGAGCCTCTACGACAAGGCCGAGCTGATTGTGAACTGCGGTGATGCCGGTATCGAAGGCGAACTGATTCAGCGCTGGGTAATGCAAAAGGCCGGTGTGCATGTGCCGGTTTACCGTCTGTGGATCTCTTCACTCACCGATGAGTCCATACGCGAGGGTTTTTCCCATCTGGAAGACCAGAAGAAGTACGACAACCTGTATGCAGCAGGTCTGTCGCGCAGTATAGGCGACTGGATTCTGGGCATGAACGCAACGCGTCTCTATACGATACGTTATGCTCAGCGCGACCAGCATCAGGTAATCAGTATCGGACGTGTACAGACACCCACGCTGGCCATCATCGTGAAACGCCATTGGGAGATTGTGAACTTCAAGCCGGAGACCTACTGGGAAATCAAAACGCTCTACCGTGACGTTACGTTCAACGCCACGAAGGGACGTTTCATGCAGAAAGAAGAGGCCGAGGCCGCCCTCGCCCAAATTCAGGGACAGCCTTTCGAAATCAAGGACGTACAGAAGAAAAAAGGCAAGGAAGCCCCCCCGCGACTCTATGACCTGACGTCGCTGCAGGTGGACTGCAACCGCAAGTTCTCGCTTTCTGCCGAGCAGACACTCAATATCATTCAGTCGCTTTACGAAAAGAAAGTGACCACCTACCCGCGTGTGGATACTACGTTCTTGTCGGACGATATTTATCCCAAATGTCCGGGCATTCTGCGCGGATTGAAGGGTTATGAACCTTTCACGGACCGTCTGACGGTTCAGGGCGCCAAACTCCCCAAGTCGAAAAAAGTGTTCGACAACTCGAAGGTAACCGACCACCACGCCATCATTCCCACGGGGCAGCAGGGTGCCCTCAGCGACATTGAACGCAAGGTTTATGACCTGGTGTGCAAAAGGTTTATCTCCGTATTCTATCCCGATTGTGAATTTGCTACCACAACAGTAATGGGCGAGAGTGCCGATGTGCCGTTCAGGGCTACCGGCAAAGTGATTGTCAAAGACGGATGGCGCGCTGTTTATGCGGGAGATACACAGGTGCAGGAAGAACCCGAGAAGAAAGGCGACGAGGAAGAAGCCATGGGCGTAATGCCCGATTTTCAGGTGGGGGAGAGCGGTCCTCACGAACCGTCCCTGCTGGAAAAACAGACCCAGCCTCCGAAACTCTATACCGAAGCAACGTTGCTCCGGGCGATGGAAACCGCAGGGAAACTGTGCGACAGTGACGAATTGCGCGATGCGATGAAGGAAAACGGACTGGGACGTCCCTCCACCCGTGCAGCCATCATCGAAACCCTTTTCAAACGCCGTTATATCAGGAAAGAAAAGAAAAGTCTGGTGGCTACCCAGACAGGTATTGAAGTAATCGGTATCATCCAGGACGAACTCCTCAAAAGCGCCGAACTGACCGGTCAGTGGGAACACAAACTGCGTCAGATAGAGCGTGGGGAATATGATGCCAAGAACTTTATTGCCGAACTTACCGATATGGTGAATCAGATATGCTGGAGAGTGAAAAACGACCGCCATTCGTCGCGTATCACCTTTGTGGACGAGGAAATCAAGTCCAAGAAAGAGAGTCCCAAACGAAAGAAAAGCGATGCTCCAGCATCGTCAAAGAAGACGACTCAGCCGGCTGCCGCACTCCAGAGGAAATATACACTTGAGACGCTCCCCAAGGTGTGTCCGGTATGTGGCAAGGGTAGGCTTCTGAAAGGCAAGAATGCATTCGGCTGTTCGGAATGGAAAGCCGGATGCAGATTCACGATTCCGTTTACGGATGTAGAAGGATTGTAACAGATGCAGAAATTCATTCTCACCTCAC
The DNA here is from genome assembly GCA_905236195.1 of uncultured Bacteroidales bacterium. Taxonomy (GTDB): domain Bacteria; phylum Bacteroidota; class Bacteroidia; order Bacteroidales; family UBA3663; genus Liminaster. The sequence continues at coordinate 6,432 of CAJOOX010000026.1, read as the reverse complement.
GGGGCGTTCTTCGTTTCGGAGACGTTATTTTCCACAAGGATCTCCTGGAACCGTGTGACCATTGTGTCGGCGGCGGATACTGGGAGATAGATCCGTCGGGGATGTCTCTTCGATTGCATGGTCATTCGACCGATTTCGGGTCTCCCAAGTGGTCGATGGTGCAGACGGAAAGTCTCAAAATACCTTGCCGGTATCAGGGTCTTTCCCTCTTATGGGAAGACAACTACGAAGGCACAGTCAATCTCTCGGCCGATTGGAAAATTGAATACGTTTGAATGGCAAAATGCCATGCGGAGTTGCCATGCGGAGTAAGAAAAATACATAATTCAGTAGGCGGACAAGGATTTTTTGCATGTTTTACAGGAAATCTTGAAAATTTTCGTTATCTTTGCCCCTAAATAATCATTATATTTTCAGAAAGTATGAAAAAAATAATTGCTCTCGCTCTTCTTTTTTCGGCAACCGCAATGTCGTTTGCCCAGATGAGCGACGACCAGGTAGTTCAGTATGCCAAAAGCGCCTCTGCTGCCGGCAAGAGCCAGACAGAAATTGCAGCTGAACTTGCAGCGCGCGGCGTGACCATGGCTCAAGTGGAGAGTATTCGTGCCAAATATGAAGGTTCTGGCATCAGCAATTATGGCGCGAAAGTAACCCAGATGAACAGTCGGATGCGCGTTGAAGAGGGAAAAATTCTGAATTTCAAGGCTTCAGAGAAGAAGCAGGTATCGAACATCTACGGTCATAACCTGTTCAATAATGCGTCCTTGACTTTTGAGCCCAACGAAAACGTTTCGACACCGGAAAATTATCGTCTGGGTCCTGGAGATGAAGTGATTATAGACGTATGGGGCGCTTCTGAGAGTACAACACGTTCGATCATTTCCCCTGAGGGATCTATTCAAGTCACAGGAATCGGACCCATATTCCTGAATGGTATGACGGTAGCTTCTGCTAATCAATATATACAGAAGCAGTTCTCCAGGATTTATTCAGATCTCGAAGACGGTGTTACAAGCGTTCAACTGACACTCGGCAATACCCGTTCCATCCAAATTAATATAATGGGAGAAATTGCGGTTCCGGGTACCTATACCCTCTCTCCGTTTTCGTCGGTTTTCCATGCCCTTTATATGGCAGGTGGTATCAATGATATCGGAACTGTGCGCAATATCAAGGTAGTACGGGGAGGCAAATCTATTGCTACTGTCGATGTTTATAAAATCCTGCTTGAGGGAAAGATGCAGGATGATATCCGTCTGCTCGAGGGTGATGTTATTCTCGTCGATACGTATAAACAACTTGTAACCATCTCCGGCAATGTGAAACGTCCGATGCGTTATGAGATGAAAGAGGGCGAACGTCTGCAACAGTTGATTGACTATGCCGGCGGCTATGGCAGCGATGCCTATCGTCAGAATCTGGAATTGGTTCGCCAGACCGGCGCTGAGCGTCAGATTTTCACCGTAGATCAGTCCAATTACACCTCGTTCACGTTGTGCGACGGCGATGCCGTTACGGTTGGCAACACGCTGGACCGCTTCCAGAACCGCATCACCATCAACGGCGCTGTTTTCCGTCCGGGTTCCTACGAGCTGGACAGCAAGGTCAACTCGGTCAAGACCTTGATTCAGAAAGCCGACGGACTGCGCGAAAATGCATATCTTGACCGTGCCGTTCTGACACGCGAAACCGCAGATTTGGAGCAAGAAGTGATTTCTGTAGATTTAAATGGTATCATGAACGGTTCTTCTGCGGATATCCGTTTACAGAAGAATGACCGGTTGTATATATCCACTATACAAGGTCTACGTCAGACCCGTAATGTGACTATCACCGGAGAAGTGGCTTCACCCGGCACCTTCCCTTATGCCGAGAACATGAAAATCGGCGACCTTATCGTGATGGCCGGCGGTCTGACCGAACAAGCTTCGACAGTCGGACTTGAAATAGCCCGACGCATCAAAGACCCCCAAAGCACAGATTACTCAGCAACACTCTCAGAAACCATCTCTTACGACCTCAGCGGCAACGGAACGTCTATGGAAGGAAATGACTACGTGCTGCAGCCCTTTGATGTTGTTAATGTCCGTCGCAGTCCCGGCTATCAGGTACAGCGCACAGTGACTATCAGTGGCGAAATACTCCGTGCCGGAAGTTATACACTGAAAAACAAAAACGAACGCGTCTCTTCGCTGGTGGAACGTGCAGGCGGTCTTACTCCCGAATCGTATGTGAAGGGCGCTCGTCTGATACGTAGAATGAACCGTGACGAACTGGAGGTGAGAGTTGCCACTATCAAAGCTGCACAGCGAATCACAACGAAAGAAGATTCTACCGACTTCATGGATTTAGGTATTTCACCCGACCAGATTGATGATTTCAGAATCGGCAAGAAAAATGTCAATTCTATAGCGGTAAATAATCCGACATACACGGTAGGTATTGACTTACAGCGTGCCATAGACCATCCAGGCACAGAAGATGATTTTGTATTGCGTGAAGGTGACGAGCTCATAATTCCCGAAAAAGTATCAACGGTAAAGATTTCCGGTGCAGTACTGTTTCCCAATACTGTTGCTTTCGAGAAGGGCAAGAGTTTTAAGTACTATATAGCCAATGCCGGCGGGTACGATTCTCAAGCACGAAAGAGTCAGGTTTATGTGGTATATATGAACGGCAAGGTAGCCAGTCGCAAGCAGTGGGGAAGACTCAAAATTGAGCCCGGTTGCGAGATTGTCGTTCCATCGAAGCCGGAAAAAGAGAAGACAAGTCTGGCAGAAAAAGCGTTTGTTGCTTCAACAACCACATCTATGGCAGCAGCGATTGCGGCTATAATCAGTGTAGTTAAATAAAGAATCACAATTATGGCAAAAGAATATCAGCATTATCCTATTGAAGAATATCCTAATTATCTGGAGGATTTTGAAGCCGAGGAAGAATTGGAGATTGACTGGATGGCATGGTGTCGGAAGGTTTGGTCCCGACGCAGGATGATACTCAAAGTGTGTAGCGTTGCTGCGGCACTGGGACTCCTGTTTGCCTTTAGCATGCAGCGTAAATACACAACGACTGTAATCATGGCGCAAGAGGTGAAATCCTCATCATCGTCAAGCGGATTGCGATCTTTAGCATCGATGGTCGGTATTAATCTGAGTTCAGGAAGTACACAGACGGATGCCATTTTCCCTGAAATATATCCTGACATCATTGCATCGACACCTTTCCTCATGAATCTGTATGATGCTCCCATCAAAACCATTGACGGGAAATACGATACGACGCTTTATGATTACATACTTAATGGCCCAAGTGGTCCTTGGTACACATATGTTATTAATGGAATTATGTGGGTGCCAAAAGCTGTTATAGGCTTGTTTCGTGGGGAACAAAAGGAGTTGCAATTGGGAGATAACGCGAACGGCAAAACACAAACAGGGTTGCGCTATGTGACTAAAGACGAAGCTAACGTCCTGAGAACTATCACAAAATGTATCTCGCTTGATGTGGACAAGAAAACCGGGGTCATTACCCTACAAGTGACTATGAATGATGCCTTGGCTTCAGGTATGCTTGCCGATACTGTACTCCGTTCTCTTCAGTCCTACATAACGCATTATCGTACCAATAAGGCTCGAGAAGATTTGGAATATAGCCAAAAACTCTATGATGAAGCCAAAACTGAATATGAGAAGGCGCTTGATGAGAATGCAAAGTTCAGCGATTCTAATAGAAATATCTCGCTGGAGAGCCGGCGTACAGAACAGGTTCGACTGACAAATGAGATGAACACTACCTATCAGACGTTCACCTTAATAAGCCAGCAATTGGAACTGGCTAAGGCAAAAGTGCAGGAAAATAAACCCGCCTATGCGGTTATCCAGCCTCCGGTAGTCCCACGCAAGTCCAGCAACAGCCGAATGTCGGTTTTAATTATCTGGATTTTCCTCGGCTTCCTGGGTTCTGTGTCCTGGGCTATTTTCGGAGATCAGGCCAAGGAGAAATGGGCTGAATTACGTGGCAAGAATGAAGGCGAGAAGCTTCCCGCAGAAGCTGAGGCCTGACAGCGGGCATTTCCAACGTCCTATAGATTCCAGTGAAAGTTAATCCGGAGCTGCAAGCGCAGCCTCGGATTATTTCTTTTAACATTTATTAAAGAATGCCTCTATCGGAATCCGATAGAGGCGTGGAAAACTTTTTTCGGGTCTATCGGAATCCGATAGCGGTATGGAAAACTTTTTTTGGGTCTATCGGATTCCGATAGAGGCATGGAAAACTTTTTTTGAGTCTATCGGATTCCGATAGATACAAGGAAGGCCGTTGACGGCCCTATCGGATTCCGATAGACACATGAAAGGCCGTTGGCGGCTTTATCGGAATCCGATAGCGACATGGAAAACTTTTTTCGGCCTTATCGGACTCCGATAGAGGTTTCCAGCCTGTCGGGAGGCTTTCCGAAGATTCAGACAGCGAAGGCGACAGCCAGGACGAGCACTGTGAGCCAGTAGGTGGCTGTGACGGGCCATGGATGGAGTGCATAGCCCTGATCTTCGTGGATTGAGAGCTGAGTGTCATGACGCGTGAAAGCCGGAAGGTTCGACAGATAAAGCCAAAGCCGCCAGATGCCCCAGCCCACCAAAAGGCCGATGAGGGTTCCGCACACAATGTCTCCGGGAAAATGAACGCCGAGGTAGATGCGCGAATAACAGTTGCCGAGGGCAAAAATTGCGAGGGTGGAACGATAGAATATGCCCTTGAACATCAGCATGAAGAGCATTACGATGCCCCAGGAGTTGGAGGCATGGGAGGAGGTGAATCCGTAGAGGCCGCCGTGATAGCCGTTTACATAGTGAAGCAAATCCTGAATCAGCGGATCATGTGACGGACGGAAACGTGCCACCCAGGGTTTGATAATGCCCGAAGAAATCTGGTCGGTAAAAAGAACACATAGGGCTATCATGCCGACAAACAGCAGCAGTTTATGCCAGTTATGACGGAAACGGAGCGTAATCATTGCTAACATCATCAGTGCTGTAGGGAACCAGGTTCCCATTTTACTGTACTGAAACCAGAATTGGTCGGCCCATCTTCCTGCATCGTAATTCAGGAAGACCATGAGGTCGTGGTCAAGGGAGTTGAGATAGTTTATCAGTTCCATAAATTCAGCGATCGACTACCCAGGCATCGTTATAGATATCAAAACGCCGGCCGTTGTAATACATATCCTCTTCCACGGGGATGAGGACGGTGTAGGTTTTGCGGGCTTTGTTTTTGAGTCCGTAGTCACGCAGCCAGGGGTTGAATTCCTTGAGCTGGAAGTAGTCTGTGCCGTGGTCTTTGGCCCAAGACGCCCAATCTGTCACGGTGCCGGAGACTTTCACTTCGCGTGTACGTATAGGCCGGTAAAGCTGATCGCTGTAAAGCACAAAGCCGTAGTGATAGGGATCGCGGAGAATTTCCTTCATTGCCATAATGCGGAACATATAGCGTGAGGTCTCTTCCGGAAGTAACAGGTCGAACCCGGCCTTGGCCCCTGTCTTTTCCAGTCGTTTGGAGATGCCGCCCTGTCCGGCATTGTAGGAGGCGCAGGCTGTCAGCCAGTCTCCGTATTTGGCATAGGCTTCTTTCATATAAGTACACATCGCGTGGACCGCTTTCTCTGTATGGTAGCGTTCGTCCACCTCATCGTCAATCTGCAGGCCGTAGTGTTTGCCTGTTGATGCGATAAACTGACAGAGTCCTGCGGCTTTGGCTGCTGAGTAGGCGCGCGGGTTGAGCGATGATTCGATACAAATCAGATAGATGAGGTCGGAAGGGACACCTTCCTTTTCGAGCAGGGGTGCCAGCACAGGGAACCAGCGGTTGGCTCTCTTGATGGTGAGCAGCGTGTTGTTGTGGCTGTAGCACATGTTGGTCAGTTCGCGCTCATAACGCTCATGCATATCCCATCGCGTAAGGTCGATTTCTTTTCCGAAACATTCCACTTTGTCCGGAAAGCGGGGCGTGGCCGAGAAGGACTGCATCTGGGGAAGCTCCGGCTGGGTCGGAGTTTTGCGCGATGCAGTAAATATCATGAATGCACAGACCGCGAGGACTGCCGGAATAATGAGTTTTTTCATTTTATTCAGTTGAAGATGAGGAATTGCTGTGCTCGCGTGTCATCAGGACGTTGATATCTCCCTTTTTGTTATAGTGGATGCCATCCGTACCTTCCGCCTTGATGAGATAGTAGTAGGCACCGGTCGGAACCATCCGTCCGTTATAAGTGCCGTCCCATCCTTCTGACGGGTCGGTGGTATGGAACAGTTTGTTACCCCAGCGGTTGAAAACCCACATTTCGAACGATTTCAAGGACTTGTATTTCACCTTGAAAACCTGATTGGCACCCGAAGGTGAATTCGGAGTAATCACGTTGGGAATCAGCAGTTCAGATTC
>CAJOOX010000025.1 GCA_905236195.1 uncultured Bacteroidales bacterium | reverse complement strand
GATCCCAGGCGGAATAGCCGCGGGCCTCGAAGGTGGAACGGATACCGCCCGAAGGGAATGAACTGGCATCGGGTTCCTGCTGAACGAGCAGTTTGCCGGAGAATTCCTCCACCATACCGCCTTTGCCGTTGTGCTCGATGAACGAGTCATGTTTCTCGGCTGTGCCTTCCGTGAGGGGCTGGAACCAGTGGGTATAATGGGTAACGCCCTGTTCCGTGGCCCACTGCTTCATACCGGCGGCCACAGCGTCGGCGATGGTGCGGTCGAGACGGGCTCCGTTGTCCATCACATCGATCATCTTTTCATACACATCTTTCGGCAGGTATTTGTACATCATCTCGCGGTTGAAAACCTTCTTGCCGAAGTATTCACAGGGCCTTTCGGAGGGAGCTTTAACGTCAAGGGGTTGCTTTGAGAATGCCTTCTCGACAGCTTGAAATCTTAAATTTGCCATAATCGTAATTTTTTTTTATTTATTGAACCATTTGTTTATTCTGTCTAATGCCTCTTCTGTCTTTTCGTGACTTCCGAAGGCTGTGAAGCGAACGTAGCCTTCACCGGAGGGTCCGAACCCGACACCGGGTGTACAAACGACGTGGGCACCGTAAAGCATCTCTTCGAAGAACTTCCAAGAGGAAGACTGCGCCGTAGTGCCTGCTTCCTTTTGATAGCCTCCGGGGGTGCGCATCCATACGTAGGGAGCGTTTTCGCCGCCATAGACCTCGAATCCGAGTTGTCGGAAGGTTGAAAGCAGCTGCCGCGCATTCTGCATATAGTAGTCTATCGTGGCTTTGACCTGTTCCTTGCCCTCGGGCGTATAGATAGCCTCTGCGGCACGCTGACTGCGGTAGCTGGTGCCGTTGAACTTGGTCGATTGGCGGCGCAGCCAGAGGGGATTGAGGGGGATGCGTTCTCCTGTCAGCGTGGCGGCCGTCAGTTCTTTGGGAACGATGGTATAGCCGCAGCGCACACCGGTGAAGCCGGCGGTCTTGGAGAACGAGTGGAACTCAATCGCGCATTTCCTCGCTCCGCGTATCTCATAGATGCTGTGCGGGATATTGTCATCCTGGATGTAAGCCTGGTAGGCCGCGTCGTAGAAAATGAGCGTATCGTTGTGGAGTGCGTAGTTTACCCACTTGTGCAATTCTTCCTTGCTGAGCACCGTGCCCGTAGGATTGTTGGGATAGCAGAGATAAATGACATCCACACGGCGGTCGGGCAGTTCGGGAACAAAATGATTCTCAGCATTGCAGGGCAGATAGACCACATTCGACCAGCGGCCTTCCTCATCCTTTACCCCTGCCCTTCCTATCATCGCGTTCGAGTCGAGATAGACCGGATAGATGGGATCTGTAACGCCTACGGTATTGTCCCAGCGGATCAGTTCCTGGATATTGCCGGTATCGCTCTTGGCGCCGTCATTGATGAAAATCTCATCTGCATCCAGGTGGATGCCGCGCGGCAGAAAGTCGTTTTTGAGAATCGCTTCCCGCAGAAAATCGTAACCCTGCTCGGGTCCGTAACCGTGGAAACCCTGAACGGTAGCCATTTCGTCGGCCGCCTTGTGGAGGGCTTCGATAACGGCGGGACAAAGCGGACGGGTCACGTCGCCTATACCCAGGCTGATGACGTCAGCCTGCCGGTGGGTTGCCTTGAAGGCATTCACCCGTTTAGCGATGTCGGCAAACAGGTAGTTGCCGGGAAGCTTCAGAAAATGTTCATTTACCAATGCCATAGATATATATTTTTTTATTGAGTAGCGATTAGGATTCCCTGGGAAAACCTAGGAAAGCCTAGGATTGCCTAGGACTGCCTAGTGTCACCTCCCCCTCGTAAACAATCTCGGCAGAACCGTTTTTATAGACGTGGTTGTCGGTTTCGCTCCACTGGATCCGGAGTTCTCCGCCGTCCATCTGTATGCGGCTTTCGCGGGAGGCCAGTCCGGTGAGTGCTGCGGCAACCGCTGTGGCACATGCGCCCGTGCCGCAAGCCTGGGTAATGCCGCTGCCCCGTTCCCAAACACGTGCGCGGATGCTCCCGTCCGGGAGAACCTGGGCAAATTCTATGTTACAGCGCTCGGGAAAGGCGGGATGATGTTCCAGGTGCGGACCAAAGTGATGAATGTCAATGTGGAGTGCATCTGAAGTAAAAATAACGAAATGGGGATTACCCATCGAAACAAAGACACCATGAAAGGTCTGTCCATCCACACTCAGAGACACCTCCGCGCCCCCCTTGCCTGTAAACTGTTCGGGTCTGTTCAAAACAGGCTCACCCATATCCACCGTCACACTTTTTACTTTTCCGTTGTTGACTTCGAGTTTCAGGAGTTTGAGACCTGACAGGGTAAGAAGTCGGATTTCGGTCTTGCGGGTGAGCCCTTTCTCAAAAACGTACTTACCGATGCACCTCGATGCATTGCCACACATCCGCGCCTCGCTGCCGTCGGCATTGAATATCCGCATCGTGAAGTCGGCATCCGGACGCTCCGTACGACCAATCAGCACCAGTCCGTCAGAACCGATACCTTTGTGACGGTCGCTCCATGCGATGGCTGCCGCTGCAGGATCCTCTATATTATATAAGGAGGAATCGACGTAAATGTAGTCGTTGCCTGCGCCGTGCATCTTGGTGAAATGTATCGTCGGCATCATTTTACTCTTATTTCTTCAGAATTATTATCTTTTGTCTTGTTTCGGTTGCAAAGATAGTGCATTTTGAAATAAAACCAATGATTTTTCAAACAAAATTATCATCTTTTG
>CAJOOX010000024.1 GCA_905236195.1 uncultured Bacteroidales bacterium | reverse complement strand
TTGACGTTACGGAAACGATGCACCTCCCCTTCGACCTGGTGAACAGCGTGAAATACAGTTTCGACTGAAAACAAGAGGCTGCCGGATTAAACCGAATTATTCATTAAAAAATTAAATATCAAAAAAAAATGGCAAAGAAAAATGAGGAAAGTATCAATATGATTGACACCTTCCAGGAATTCAAAGAACTGAAGCACATCGACCGCTCCACGATGATCAGCGTGTTGGAAGACTCCTTCCGCAGCGTATTGGCCAAGATGTACGGAACCGATGAAAACATCGACGTCATCATCAACCCCGACAAGGGCGACTTCGAAATCTGGAAGCGCCTGACCGTTGTTGCGGATGAAGATTTCCAAGATGAAAACAAGGAAATCCTGCTCAGCGAGGCCCAGAAAATCGATGCCGATTTCGAGCCCGGTGAAGAGTATTCGGTGAAGGTGGACTTCTCCTCCTTCGGCCGTCGCGGCATTCTGACTCTGCGCCAGACCCTCTCTTCGAAGATTCTCGAACTCCAAAAAGATATTCTCTACAATAAATACAAAGACCTAATCGGCCAGATTACGACAGCCGAGGTTTTTCAGACATGGAAACGTGAAGCCCTGCTGGTGGACGAAGAAGGCAACGAACTTTCCCTCCCCCGCACCGAACAGATTCCCTCAGACAACTTCCGGAAGAACGATCAGGTAAGAGCCGTCGTACTGCGTGTAGACAACACCAACAACAACCCCAAAATTATCCTCTCGCGTACGTCACCTATGTTCCTGCAGCGTCTGATGGAACGGGAAATCCCAGAGGTGAGCGACGGCCTGATCCGCCTTGTAAAGATTGTACGTCTGCCCGGCGAACGTGCCAAGATTGCCGTTGAGACAAGCGACGACCGCATAGACCCTGTAGGCGCCTGTGTCGGCATTAAGGGTCAGCGTATTCACGGCATCGTACGCGAACTGCGCGGTGAGAACCTCGACGTGATTAACTACACCACCAATCCCCAGCTCCTCATCCAGCGTGCTCTTGCTCCTGCCATGATCAGCGAAATCCGCGTTCACGAAGAAGACAAAACCGCAGAGGTGTTCATGCGTAGCGAAGAGGTGTCACAGGCCATTGGCCGCAACGGTGCCAACATCAAACTCGCGTGCCTGCTCACGGGCTACCAGATTGACGTTTACCGCGAAGCCGACAACAACGATATCTTCCTCGACGATTTCTCCGACGTAATTGAACCCTGGGTTATCCAGCAGCTCAAGAGTATCGGTCTGGCAACCGCTAAAGCCGTACTTGAGACAGATCCTTCCGAGGTAGCCGACAAAGCTGACCTGGAGGAAGAAACCGTACGCGATATCTTCAAAATCCTCAGCAAGGAATTTGAAGACGACGAACTTCCCAAAGCCTGATTATTAACAACCAATTCCCCTCTAAAAGATAAAATATGAGATTAAGCAAAATAGCCAAAGAATTTAATGTAGGTGTCAAAACACTGTCGGAATTTCTTGAAAAGAAGTTCAAGGACTTCGAATCGAACAATCCGAACGTGAGCATCACCGACGAGCAGTATGACGTCCTTTGCAAGGAGTTCAAGAAAGACAAGTCTTTCAAGGAACATGCCGACAAAGAGCGTGAGATGCGCGCCCAAGTGAACAACGAACGCCGCAAGGAGGCTAAGGCTGCCGACAAAGCCAAAGCCGAGGAAGAGGCTAACGCCAAAAAAGAGGAGTCGCGCGCCGTGACGCCCGGCGACAAACAGCTGCAGGACGCAACACTCAAGGTTGTGGGTCATATCGATATCGAGAAGCCCGCAACACAGAAAGAACCTGAGGCCCCCGTAAAGGCAGAAGCTCCTGTTGAATCGAAGAAACAGGAAACTCAAGAAGTACCTGCCGTTCAAGAAAAGCCCGGAGTTGCGGCTGAACCGGAGGGTCATGAAGAACCGAAAGCCCCCGAAGTATCGGCCGAGTCTGTGAAGCCTGCTCCCGAGCCTGTGAAGCCTGCCCCCGAGCCCAAGAAGCCGAACCAGACGGTGATGGGCGAACGTTCGAAAGACCGTATCAACAACGACCCACTGCCTCAGGAAGCCAGAAACGGAGAGGTGTTCCGCCTCAATCACGCGGACGAACAACCGGCCCTCAATGTGCTGGGGTCCATAGACCTCGATGCCATCAACCTTGCCACCCGTCCCAAGAAGAAATCGAAGGAAGAGCGCAAGAAAGAGCGTGAAGCCAAACTGCAACAGACCGCTACAGGCCGCCGCAAGAGCACAGCCCAGAAAGTGGATGTGAATGCAGAGGTGCGCCGCGCCAACAGCAAAGACGAGGATCAGAAGAAACGCAACGGAGGACGCAACGAAAAAGGACGCGACCGCGACCGTAACCGCGAGGACAAGGCTGACAGCCGCTCGATGATGGATGGTGCAGGACGTCACGGACGCAAGGACAAGAAGAACAAATACCAACTGCGTCCGGATGTGGACAGCGATGACGTACAGCGCAATGTGAAGGAGACGATTTCAAGACTCCAGAACAAGAAGGACAAGAACAGTGCCAAGTACCGCAAGGACAAACGCAACGCTGCAGCCGAGCGTGCTGCCGAAGAGGCTTCACAGGAAGCCGAACAGAGCACGGTACTGAAACTCACGGAATTCGTGACCGCCAACGACCTCGCATCAATGATGAATGTGCCCGTGGCTCAGGTCATCATGACTTGTATGAACGTCGGTCTGATGGTGAGCATCAACCAGCGTCTGGACCAGGAGACCATCGATCTCGTGGCCAGCGAATTCGGATATACAACGGAATATGTGAGCGAGGAGTTGGAAGCCGAACTCACCGAAGAGAAAGACGAAGAGGAGAACCTTGTATCCCGTCCGCCCATCATCACAGTGATGGGTCACGTCGATCACGGTAAGACCAAACTCCTCGACCACATCCGCAATACCAATGTGATTGCAGGTGAAGCCGGCGGTATCACGCAGCACATCGGTGCCTATAACGTGACTCTGGCCGACGGCAACCGTGTCACTTTCCTCGACACACCCGGTCACGAAGCCTTCACAGCCATGCGTGCCCGCGGTGCCAAAATGACGGATATCGCGATTGTAATTATTGCAGCCGACGATGGTATCATGCCCCAGACCAAGGAGGCCATCAACCATGCAGCAGCCGCCGGTGTGCCCATCGTCTTCGCCATCAATAAAATCGACAAGCCCACAGCCAACCCCAACAAGGTAAAGGAACAACTGGCGTCGATGAACTACCTTGTTGAAGAGTGGGGCGGCAAATACCAAAGTCAGGATATTTCGGCCAAGGCCGGACTCGGCGTTGACAAACTCCTGGAGAAAGTGCTCCTCGAGGCCGAGATGCTGGATTTGAAAGCCAACCCCAACCGTGCTGCTTCCGGCTCGGTCATCGAATCGACATTGGACAAAGGCCGCGGCTATGTGGCCACCGTGCTTGTACAGAACGGAACGCTCCACGTGGGCGACGTCATTCTGGCCGGCATGCACTTCGGTCGCGTGAAAGCCATGTACAACGAACGCAACCAGAAAGTGGAGGAAGCCGGCCCTTCGACACCCGTACAGGTGCTTGGTCTGGACGGAGCTCCTACCGCAGGCGATCACCTGCAGGTGCTTGACACCGAACAGGAAGCCCGCGAGATAGCATCGAAGCGCGACCGTCTGCGTCGCGAACAGTTGCTCCGCACACAGAAGCTCCTCACGCTCGACGATATCGGCGAACGCATCAAGGTGGGCAACTTCCAGGAACTCAACCTCATCGTCAAGGGCGATGTGGACGGTTCAGTGGAAGCCCTCAGCGACTCGCTCATCAAACTTTCGACGCCAGAAATCAAAGTCAACGTCATCCACAAGGCAGTGGGTGCCATCTCAGAATCGGACGTTACACTCGCCGCTGCATCGAAAGCCATCATCATAGGCTTCCAGGTGCGTCCCGCCCAGGCTGCCAAACGTGCAGCAGATGCCGAGGGTGTCGAAATCCGCATCTACTCCATCATCTACGACGCCATCGAAGAAGTCAAGGAAGCCATGGAGGGTATGCTTGTGCCCGAGACGAAAGAGGAAATCGACGGTTATCTCGAGGTCAAATCGACCTTCAACATCTCAAAGGTCGGCACTATTGCCGGCTGTCTCGTCAAAGAAGGCAAGGTCAAACGCACGGACAAGGTGCGCGTTATCCGTGACGGCATCGTGATTCACACAGGTATGCTCGATTCGCTCAAGCGATTCAAGGATGACGTCAAGGAGGTTTCGACCAACTTTGAGTGCGGTTTGAATATCAAAGACTTCAACGACGTACAGGCCGGAGACCTCATCGAGGCCTATTCCGAAATCCAGGTGTCCAGAAAACTGTAATTTATGAATACATTAGACTGGGTACTTTTAGCCTTTATCCTGATAGGGTTCTTCATCGGACTCTATCGGGGCTTTTTCCGCGAAGCAGTGGGTACCGTAGGCATTCTGCTGGCGGCCATTGTGGCCAATTGGCTCTCTCCCTACACGGTACCGACGTTCGGCGGCTGGATTGGCAATGATAAAGCGGCAGCTATCATTCTCTGGGTGGTCATCTTCCTGATTGCCATGTTTGCCATGAAGGGAGTGGCCTACCTCCTCAAGAAACTGTTTGAAACAGCTACACTCGGATGGGTCAACCGGCTTTTCGGCGGTCTGGCTGCTGCGCTCAAGTATGCTTTCATAGCAGCTCTCCTGGTTGCCCTGATTGAAACACTGGGCGGCATCGCTCCCGATATGCCGCTCAACGGTGAAGTGAAAGAAAGCCACATCGTGCCCGTGCTTCACAAAGTGATTGCCTGGGTGATGCCCTGGCTTAATGACTATATCATTCAGCCGGCCAAACACTTATTATAAATAATGCAAGAAACAGAAAGTTCTTCCGACGTTCTGCAGGAGATAACCTCGTCAGACTACAAATACGGTTTTACCACCGATATCGAGACGGAAGTCATCCCGAAGGGACTGAATGAAGATGTGATAAGACTGATATCAGCCAAGAAGGGAGAGCCTGACTGGCTGCTGCAGTTCCGACTGGACGCTTACCGGTGGTGGCTCAAACAGCCCGTGCCGACTTGGGGGCATGTGAAAGTGGCACCCATCGACTACGACAAGATTTCGTTCTATGCCGCACCGAAGAAGAAAGAAGGCCCCAAGTCGATGGACGAGGTCGACCCCGAAATCGTCAAGACATTCGACAAACTCGGCATTCCGCTCCACGAACGCGAGATGTTGGCCGGTGTCCAACAGGAAGGGACGACGGGGATGGCTGTTGACGCCATTGTCGATTCGGAATCGCAGACGACCACCTACAAAGACAAACTAGCCGAACTCGGCATCATCTTCTGCTCGTTCGGCGAGGCTGTGAAGGCCTATCCCGACCTGGTCAAGAAATACCTGGGCAAGGTGGTTCCTCCTCGCGACAATTATTATGCAGCCCTCAATTCTGCCGTTTTCTCCGATGGTTCGTTTGTCTATATCCCAAAAGGTGTACACTGCCCGATGGAACTGGCGTCCTATTTCCGCATCAACGCATCGGGAACGGGACAGTTCGAACGCACGCTGATTGTGGCCGACGACGATGCTTATGTTTCCTATCTGGAAGGCTGTACGGCACCGATGCGCGACGAGAATCAACTACATGCCGCAGTGGTCGAAATCTATGTACACGACCACGCTGAAGTGAAATATTCGACCGTGCAGAACTGGTATCCAGGCGACAAGGACGGCAAGGGCGGCGTCTATAATCTCGTCACCAAACGTGCCCTCTGTGCCGGCGACTTCTCCAAAATTTCGTGGACACAGGTGGAGACAGGTTCGGCCATCACCTGGAAATATCCGTCATGCGTGCTGAAAGGCAACAACAGTTCGGGCGAGTTCTACAGCGTAGCGGTGACCAACAACTACCAGGAAGCCGACACGGGAACCAAGATGATTCACCTGGGCAAAAATTCGAAGTCCAGAATTATATCGAAAGGCATCTCGGCCGGACATTCACAGAACTCCTACCGCGGACTTGTGAAAGTAGCTCCCGGCGCCGACGGCGTAAGAAACTACACCCAATGTGACTCGCTGCTCCTGTCGAACACCAGCGGAGCACACACCTTCCCTGTGATGGATATCCAAAACCCAACAGCCGTGGTTGAACACGAAGCCACAACCTCGAAAATCAACGAGGACCAGCTCTTCTACTGCAACCAGCGCGGCATAGGTCCCGAGGAAGCAGTAGGCCTCATCGTTGGAGGATATGCCAAAGAAGTGGTCGCCAAGCTCCCCATGGAATTTGCCGTCGAGGCCCAGAAATTGCTTTCGCTTTCGATTGAGAATTCCGTCGGCTGATTTTCCATACCAATCTCAGAAGTTTACAAACAATAAGATATGTCTCTTCTAGAAATACATAATCTGCACGCCTCGATAGGCGGCAAAGAGATACTTCGCGGCATAGACCTCACCATAAATCCCGGCGAGATTCACGCCGTGATGGGGCCCAACGGTGCCGGCAAGTCCACCCTTTCGGCCATCCTGACCGGCAATCCGGCCTACACTGTGACCGAAGGCTCTATATTATATAAAGGTAAAGACCTGCTTGCCATGCCTCCCGAACAGAGATCGTGGGAAGGAATCTTCCTTTCGTTCCAATATCCCGTTGAGATTCCCGGCGTTTCGATGGTCAACTTCATGCGTACCGCCGTCAACGAACACCGCAAATACAACAACCAGCCGGCCCTCTCGGCCACCGAGTTCCTGCGCCTGATGCGCGAGAAACGGTCCGTGGTCCAACTTGACAACAAACTGGCAAACCGTTCGGTGAACGAAGGCTTCTCCGGCGGCGAGAAGAAACGCAACGAAATTTTCCAGATGGCGATGCTGGAGCCTACCCTCTCCATCCTCGACGAAACCGACTCCGGTCTTGATGTCGATGCCCTGCGTATCGTCTCCGACGGTGTAAACCGTCTCAAATCAGCCGAACGCGCTTCCATCGTCATCACGCACTATCAGAAACTTCTCGAGTATATCGAACCTCAGTTCGTGCACATCGTATATAAAGGCCGGATTGTAGAGAACGGCGGCCCGGAGCTGGCCAACCGTATCTTTGCCGAAGGCTTCGACTGGGTAAAAGAAAAAGCCGAGTAATTGAGAGCCCATGCAACAGTACTTGGATTTATATAACGGATACCGCGATCTGATTGACCGGAACAGTGCACCTGTGCTGAATGCACAGAGGGCACAAGCCGCCGAGACGCTGAAACAGACGGGACTGGACAAACCTATGAAGGATTTCACCCCGACCGATCCCTCCTCGATGCTCTCGACCGACTATGCCATCAATCTTGCCAGGCATGAGGTACCCGTCACACGTAGCAACCTCTTCACCTGTTCGGTGCCCGACCTATCGACACAGGTATGGTATCTGGTCAATGAACAGCTACTCCCGCGCCCGGATGACGACCGGCTGCCCGAAGGTGTCTATGCCGGCAGTCTGCGCGATTTTGCACTTCAGCATCCCGACCTGGCTGAACGGTATTACAACAAACTGGCTTCTCAGGATGTGCCGCAGTGTCACCCGGGCGTGTCGGCACTCAACACGATGTTCTGTCAGGACGGTTTTGTGCTATATGTGCCCGACGGCATGCAGATTGAAAAACCGTTCCAACTCATCTCACTTCTTCGCTCGGTCGAAGACTTTATGGCCGCACAGCGTATCCTCATCATCCTAGGCGACGGTGCCAAAGCCAATGTGCTGGTCTGCGACCACGACAACGAGTTGCGTCTCCACGAAGGAGATGCTCTTCCGACGTTGCTCTCGCTCCAGGTTGCTGAGATTTACGTGGGAAAAAACGCTCAGTTCGACTATTACTGTCTGGAGGAACATCACGACAACGCACAACGGCTCTCTCAGATTTATGTGAGCCAGTGCGAAGGCTCGAATGCAGCCATCGGGCAGTTCTCGCTTACAGCAGGCACAACCCGCAATCATGTACACATCTCCCTGGACGGCGAACATATCGACACCCAACTGTTCGGCATGGTCATCGCCGACCGCAAACAGAAAGTGGACAATCTTACGTTTATCGACCACCGGCATCCCAACTGCACATCGAACGAATTGTTCAAATATGTGCTTGATGAAGAAGCGCAAGGCAGCTTCCTGGGCAGAATCCTCGTACGGGAAGGTGCCATAGGAACTGATGCCCATCAGACCGACCGCAACCTGTGTCTCACCCCCCAGGCACATATGTTGGCACGTCCGGAACTCGAGATTTATGCCGACGATGTAAAATGTTCGCATGGTGCAACTGTTGGACAACTGGATACTGCCGCCTTATTCTATATGCGCACGCGCGGAATTCAAGAAGAAGAAGCCAGGATGCTGTTGATGTTCGCTTTTATGAGTGACGTCATCGAGAAAATCCGCATTCTCCCCCTGCAGGACAGGCTGCGCCATTTGGTTGAGAAACGCTTCCGAGGCGAACTGGGAACTGCAGCCTCCTGTCAGAACTGCGGCTAACTGAGCAACAGTTGTAAAGAAATTGCTCCGCTCAATCCGAAAAATAATAAGGGTTGAGCGGATAATTTTATTTAGAAAAGGGCAAAAAAGATGTTATACAACATATTTATGAGAAATTTTTGACCAGTTATTGCATTATTTGCTCAAAATATTTGCACAGTTCGAAATTTTACGCTATCTTTGCAGAGTCAAATCAAATACATTACGATTTAGTGTCGAAATTCAGATGTAGTTTCGAAGGTGTCTTAAATCTCGCAATTAAACCAGTAAAAAATTGAAACCTCGTACGTTAAGTTATGACAAGTCCTTGTTTCAAGCCGCCGCAGGCGAGCAATGAAGCAAGGACATTTTTTTGGAGAGGGGAGAAATCACATTTGAGGCTGAACTGCAGAGTACAGCTGCTTTTGAGGATAAAAAAGGTGCTTGAAAATGCTTTTCAGGGCTTAAATCCTAAAAAAAACGGGATTTTTGTCAATTTTTTGCTCAGTTATTTGCTCAGTTGGAATTAAATTAGTATCTTTGCGGCAATTATAAACCATATTTAGCGCTAGAATATGAAAAATTATATCAAGAGATTTCGACTCTTCACCTGGGTAATGACCACAATGGCCCTCCTTGCCTTGAGCAGTTGTGTGTCACGCGAGCACCTTGTACTCTTCCAGGATGCCAATGAGTATCAGGACCCCAAACGTATCGCTTCCACTTTCGACATTCGCATCCAGTCGGATGACCAGTTGGCCATCTCCATTGCCTCACAGACCAAGGAACTTGTTGATGTGTTCAACAACAAAACCCTCATCGGTTCGGGCAGTGGCTCCATGGGCGGCAGCGGCGGTTCCATGGGAGGTGCCGGCAACACGAATACTACAGCATTCCACGTTGACAAAGACGGATACATCGAATTCCCCGTCTTCGGACGCATTTATGTGGAAGGTCTTTCGCGCAAAGCCCTTGCCGATACAATCCAGAACCGTCTCCGCAGCGGTTATGTGAACGATGCCGTTGTAAGTGTCGAACTCTTGAGTTTCCATGTTGTAATCATCGGTCCCTCCAAGACGTCCACCATCCTGACGTTGGACAAAGACCGCTGCACCATTATCGAAGCCATTACCCAGGCCGGCGGTTTCCCCACGGGCAGCTATCGCGAGAATGTGCTTGTCATACGTGAGGAAAACGGCGAAATCTGGACTACACGCGTCGACTTCACCAAGCTTTCAGACTTGCTCAATTCCCCAGTCTACTACTTGCAGCAGAACGATATTATTTACATAGAAGGCAACGGAGCATCCACGGTTGACGAAAGCGCTACCTACAAATACATCACGGCTACTTCAACCATCGCTTCCTTCCTAGTATCAATGGCTGCTATCATCATGGCCGCATTCTAACGAGACAATACATCCCCTCATGGAGAATATGAAAACCATCCCGCAAACAGGCTTCCAAGCCCCTGCGGGACAACAGACAGCAGAATCCAAGAAAGGGCCGAACTCTGCATTCAATATCAAGGACTATCTGACGATGGTCGTCTATAACTGGTATTGGTTGCTGGTGGGCGGTGTTCTGGCGTTTCTGATAGCATTCGTCTATATCCGTACCCTGCAGCCCCAATATCAGCGCGTTTCCGATATCCAGATTACTTTGGGACAGGATCAGGGCGGCACAATGGACATTTCCAAATATCTCGGTTTCGACAACGGTAATAACCAAAGTGCTCTCGACAATGAGCTCTACATCATCCATTCGATGAAGCTCGCCGACCAGGTGGCACAAGTACTGAACCTCGACATCCGTTATTATGCCGAAGGATTCTTCAGCAAGGCCTATCTCTATGACGACCGTCCTTTCACGATGAAGTTCAAAAGCAACTACGAGAAAGACATCACTATAGGCATCCGTCCCGAGACGATGGAAACGTTCCGTATTGTTTCGGTCAAAGTGGACGGTATCGTAAACCGCATCACCGAACAGGAAGACTATTCCTACTATTTCGGCAGTCAGTTCGAACTTCCCAATACTCACGAAACCGCCATCATCGATGCCAATGCCAAGAATCCTGCTGCGCTGTCATCGGTATTGGGCGAAGTGTTTTTCGTGGAACGTCATTCTCCGCATGAAGCCGCACTTCGCGTTCAGGAAATGCTGACAACCGAGAACCGCGCTTCCTCGGTAATCCGTATCATCTGCACCACCAACTCTGTATCGGAAGCCGACGCTGTGCTTCAGGAAGTCGTAAAGGCCTACGACAAACAGTCGTATGAAGCCCATAATGTCAGCACCAACAACTCAATCAACTTCGTCCGCAAACGTATTGATGAAGTTTCCCAGGAGTTGGGCGAAACCGGCAATCAGCTTTCCGAATTCGGCATCGACGTAACCTCGCTGGATGAAAACGGGCAGAGCGCCATCCAGTCGGCTGCAAGTTCGGCAGGCAGCCTCTCGACGGCCCAGGATGCAGCCGCTCAGGCGAGCGCAGCACTCAGTGCAGCCCGCAACCTCCGCAACCGTGTACAGCAGGCCTTTGCTACCAAGGACTATATCACCACAACAGGTGATGAAGCCGGTCTGTCAACTCAGATTGCCGGCTACAACAAACTCATTGACGAACGACTGCAACTGCTCAAGAATTCTTCGGCCGAGAACCCTGCTGTACGCAAACGTGATGCCGCCATCGAGTCGATGGAACGCACCCTGGTCGGTGCTGTCGATGCCTATATCGAACAGCTTGCAGCCCAGAGCAGTCTGGCCAACAGCCGCGTAGCACGTCTGCGCAGTTCTGCCGCTCCCAAGACAGTATCCTATGACTCAGCGGCTATTAAGGCCAAATCGCTGGGTATTTCCCACAAATATAAGGAACAGTATTTCTCCTACCTTCTCCAAAAGAACGAAGAACTGAAACTCCAGCTGGCAGTGGGCGAGAATTCTACCAAGGTGATTGAAGATCCCATGGGCAGCACTTCGCCAGTTTTCCCGATCCCCGCCAAGATTTACGGCATCTTCATCCTGGTCGGTATCGCCATCCCGATGATTGTCATCCTGGTCATCCTGCTTCTCACAACAACAATCCGCGGACGTAAGGATGTGGAGGATGCTGTTGACATCCCGTTTGTGGGCGAAATTCCCGAACGCGAGAACGACGACAAACAGAACTGGTTCCTCAATTTCGTGGATCATGTGCTGAAAATCGAACCCGGGGAGAAACTCAACCACATCGTGGTGGATGCCAACTCCAAGAATCCCCTTGCAGAAGCGTTCCATCTTGTGCAGAGCAACCTTGCCTATGTGGGCGACACTCCGGGCGAAATACCGCAGTGTATATTCTTCACCTCATTCGCTCCCGGCGCCGGCAAGAGTTTCGTATCCCAGAACATGGCCTCCATTCTTGCCAACAGCGATCGCAAGTCCATCTGGGTGGATTTGGATATCCGCAAAGGCCACAAGAACCTGAACCTCGTGCGCGAGGATCAGCGTCCGAAGCATGCGATAGGTCTGACCAACGTTCTCTCTGGCAAAGCCCGCCTCGAGGATGTGCTCTTCGAGAGCAAGGACAACGACCATCTCGACCTGCTCCTCGCCGGTCCCGTTCCGCCCAACCCCGTACAGTTGCTCATGAGCGCCAAGATGCAGGAGGTTATCGCCGAGTTGAAGAAGAGATACGAATATGTCATTCTCGACTCCGTTCCTTCGGGCGTTGTGGCCGATGCACGACTCAGCAACCGTTATGCCGACCTCACCATATACGTAGTACGCGTGGGCGTTACCGAACGTGCCCAGCTTGACGAAATCGAAAAATTGTATCAGAGCAACCAGTTCCGCAACATGTGTATCCTGCTCAACGGCGCTACCCGTGAAGGCAAGTCCGGATACGGATATGGATATGGTTACGGATACGGATACGGGTATGGTTACGGATATGGAGAAACCGACGACGATAAAGCATAGAAACCATCCCGACCGATATAAATCAAGCCTGCCGATATTGCACCGGCAGGCTTTTTTATTTGACTCTGAACGAAACGCAGGAATCTTAGTTCAGCGTTATCTTGAGAACCTCGGTTCCAATCTGCGCCCGGAAGTCGCCGGGCTCCAGACACCACTCGCCTTTAGCGTTGACAAAGGAGAGATCGGCAGCCGCAATTTTCAGCGTTACAGTCTTAGTCTCGGCAGGAGCAAGCTCCACCTTCTCAAATGCACGCAGACGCCGGTTGTCGGGCACCAGCGTAGCCACCAGATCGCTCGTGAACAGCATCACTGTTTCCTTGCCGGACCTCTCGCCTGTATTTGTCAGGTCCACCGAGAATACGAGGCTGTCGCCTGCTGCAAACTGCGGCTTGGTAACCGTCAGATTACTATATTTAAAAGTAGTGTAACTCAGGCCGAAGCCAAAGGGCCACTGCACCTTCACGTCGGCGCTGTAATCGTAGGCGCCTTCCATCGTAGCCGTACGTTCCGACACTTTATAGTCGTAGGTGCTCAGGCTGTTGATATAGCGGGGATAGGTGAACGGCAGTTTTGCCGAGAAGTTGGCATCACCTGCCAGCAGATTGGCAAGCGCGTCGCCGCCGTAGTTGCCAGGCAGAATCACATCCACTACCGCCTGTACCAGCGGCTCGATATCATTAACCAGTCTGGGACGGCCTTCGTTCAGAATCAGAACGATGGGTTTACCCGTCTTGGCCAACGCTTTCACCAGGTCTTTCTGATTGCCCGACAGATTGAGATCGTCGAGATTGCCGGGAGTTTCACAATAGGAGTTCTCCCCCACACACGCTACGATGACATCGGCGCGGCGGGCGGCATCCACCGCCTGTTGGATACGGGGTTCATTCTCCTCCCACCAAGCTCCGCTCATCTTGTAGGAAATGCCTGGTTCGAAGCTTACGTTGCCCGCTCCGAATTTCTGTTGCAGGGCTTCATAGATAGTATTAAACTCCTGTGCATAACGGTCGGCATCTCCCTGCCAGGTATAACTCCATCCGCCGTTCAGCGTTCGCATCGAGTTGGCGTTGGGACCTGTGACCAGAATCTTCGTTCCCGGTTTCAGAGGAAGCAGAGCGTTGACATTCTTGAGGAGCACTTCACTCTCCTCGGCTCCTCTCAGCGCAAATTCAGCAAACTCGGCGCATCCGTATCGGGGATAATCCTTAGCCTCGGTCATCGGCTGGTCGAAGAGCCCGAGCCGGTATTTCACCCTCAGTATGCGACGTACGGCATCGTCAACGCGCGACTGGGGAACTCGGCCCTCCAGAACCAGTTCCTTGAGCAGGGTACAGAAATCCACATTATAAGGCTCCATGCACATATCTATACCGGCATTGACAGCCATACAGATGGCTTCCTTCTTGTCGCGCGCCACCTTTTCGCGTTGCCAGAGATTATTGATATCGGCCCAGTCGGTTACAATCATACCGTCCCAGTTCAACCCGTCCTTAAGCCATTCCGTGAGGAATTCACGGCTGGCATGCACGGGTGTTCCGTTCACCGAACCCGAATTGGCCATCAGGGTGAGCGCACCGCCTTCCAGTATGGCAGCCTTGAATGGAGCCAGGTGCTTCTCCTTGAGGTCGGCCGGCGAAATGTAGGCAGGGGTGCGGTCCTTGCCACTGAAGGGCATACCGTAACCCAGATAGTGTTTGATGGAAACGGCAATGTGGTTCCTATCCACATGATTCGGATCATCGCCCTGCATGCCTCGCGTGGCAGCAACTCCCATCACGGCGTTGACATAAGCATCCTCGCCGTAGTTTTCCCAAAAGCGCGGCCAGCGCGGATCGCGGGCAAGGTCGAGCGTTGGACAATAGGTCCATGGACCGCCGCAAGCGCGCGTCTCGTAGGCGGTTATCTCGCCTGCGCGATAGGCTATCTCGGGATTGAAGGAAGCTGCCACATTGAGATTCTGGGGGAAGAAAGTAGCCCCGATTGAATAACTGGCGCCGTGATTCTGGTCAATGCCGTAGAGCGTGGGGATACCGATTTTCTCCATACTGATGCGTTGCACCTCTCCGATAACAGCGTTCCAGTCCTCGGGCGAGAGTGCGTGACCGGGACAATTCAGGACAGAGCCCACCTGATACTTCACCAGGAGGGAATCCATCTTCACCGAATCGAGGTGAAATCTGCCGTCGTCGCCCCAGGCGCCGAGCGCATCGATCTGGAGTTCAAGCATCTGCCCCACTTTCTGGTCGAGCGTCAGGGTACCCAACGTTTTTTCCACACGTGCCTCTATCTCGGCATCCGCAGGAATCGCTGGCTTGCTGTTCGTGTTATCCTGCGAACCGCAGGCCGTGGTGAGAAATACTGCCGCCAATGCAGCTACAGTCCATTTATTCATTCGTGATCAATTCTAATATTCAGAGCAACCGGCTCAATCATATTCTCGGGTTTGAGGATGATGTCAAGTTGTTCCTTGGTGAGCAGTTTGTGTTCGATGACCAGTTCGTAGACACCCTTGCCGGTTTCGAGTGCCTCCTTGGCAATCTGAGTTGCCGGCACATAACCGATAACGGGATCGAGAGCTGTTACAATACCTATGGAGTCATGCACATACTTCAGACAGCGGTCCACGTTGGCGGTGATACCGTCCACACAGCGTGTGCGGAGCGTATCCATACCGTTCATCAGCAGGTCGGCCGAAGCGAAGCAGCACTGGGCCATCACGGGTTCCATCGCATTGAGTTCCATCTGGGCAGCCTGGTTACACATTGCGACGCAGAGATCGTTGCCGATTACCTTGTAAGCCACCTGGTTGCAGACTTCCGGAATGACGGGATTGACCTTGCCGGGCATGATGGTCGATCCGGGAGCCATCGCCGGCAGGTTGATTTCGTTCAGACCGCAACGCGGACCGGAGGCCATCAGACGCAGGTCGTTGCAAATCTTCGACAGCTTGACGGCC
>CAJOOX010000023.1 GCA_905236195.1 uncultured Bacteroidales bacterium | reverse complement strand
GCAAATCTCATTGCTCGTGAGTATAGTATACTGGTTAGTATACTGCGCAACTCTGACAACAGCATCAGTTTGCAGCTTTTGGGAAATAATCCAAAATAAACATGTATAAGCCAGGGAGAATTGAATATGCCAAAGACAATCTTCAGGATGGGTGAATTATTCTGCGGTCCTGGCGGTATTGCTTGCGGGGCACACTTCGCTCACAGCAACGACGGAGAGTATTCCATTAGTCACGCTTGGGCATCAGATTTTGATTTAGACACCTGCAAGACATACGCAGAAAATATCTGTGATGGAGATTCTTCCTCCGTCTATTGTGAGGATGTGAGAAATCTCAAAATTGAAAAGCTGGGAAAAATTGACGCCTTTGCATACGGCTTTCCATGCAACTCTTTTTCAAATGTTGGTGAACATGAGGGTTTGGATAACGAACAGTTTGGACAGCTCTATAAATATGGAATTGACGTACTGAATTTGTATCATCCGCAATGGTTCTTTGCGGAAAATGTATCCGGCCTGAAATCTGCCGGGGATGGAAGCCATTTCAAAACCATTCTAAGGGATATGGAAGAAGCGGGTTATGTTCTGGTCCCCCATATGTACAAATTTGAACTGTATGGAGTACCTCAGACACGGCACAGAATCATCATAGTAGGTATACGAAAGGACTTGGACGAAAAGGGTATCAAATTTCGTGTACCGTCTCCGAAGCCCTACGCAGCGTGTGATATTTCAGCTGGAACTGCTCTGGCCGATATACCTGATGACGCCCCCAATAATGAAATCAGAAAACTCCAAGACAAGGTTCGCCTCCGCTTGTCATATATCAAACCCGGTCAAAATATTTGGCAGGCAGAAAACCTCCCTCCGGAGTTGATGATTAAAACGAGAACTCGGATAAGTCAGATTTACCGAAAGCTTGACCCGGATAAGCCCTCCTATACTGTTACGGCTGCAGGCGGAGGTGGAACATTCATGTATCACTGGTCAAGTGAGCAGAGAGAACTGACCAACAGGGAACGGGCAAGAATCCAAACTTTCCCAGATGATTACGAATTTTTTGGGAATTACTCTTCGGTAAGAAAGCAGATTGGGATGGCAGTACCCCCTGTTGGCGCAAGAATCATTTTTGAAGCTGTGCTGAATACTTTCGCCGGCATAAAGTATCCATCCGTAGAAGCTTGCATTGAGTGAGGAAATCATATGGCATATCAGCATTGGTTTGTATCCAGACAGAAGCGGCAGCTGACAACAATCCTCAACGCGCTCGTGGCATATTCCGATGTTTGTGTTGGAAAGCCTTGGTCTGGAAATCACGACTTACAGCTTGCTTTTGAAGATGAACTGGGCAGCAGGAAAATCACAGAGCACGGGAATCTCCGGGCCAGACGTGCCGCACAGGGCGGCGGCGGTACAAGAACACTGTTCAAGCAGATGAAAGACCTTGGCCTTGTTTTCACGGAGGACGGGAATAACAAGTGCCGCCTTACACTGATTGGCGAAGAACTGGTAAAGGGAAATGTCAGCTTTGTCGGTGCTATGCGTCTCCAGCTTCAAAGATACCAGTATCCGTCTGCGGCTGCTTGGGATGGAAGCGGCAGCGTTGACCATCGCTTCAAAGTTCACCCGTTTCAATTTATGTTTCGACTGCTCCGTGATTCCCGTCTTGAAAACTTCCTGACAATGGAAGAGATGTACGGGATTGTCATTCATCAAGCCGTATCTGATTCCGCAGAAGTTTTTGAGAACGTTGTGAATCGAATTCTGGCATACCGTCAAAATGTGAAAACCGGATTTGTTGAGGACACGGAAAAGAAAGCGTACAGCAACATCGCCAATACGTTTTTCAATTACATCAGCCTGACGCAGTATGTCGACAGAGGGCATCAGATTATCAGTGTCCGCTTAGGCAAAGAAATGGATGTCGATGCGTTTATAGAGCCATCTCCGTCCTACATCAAGAATCCGCAGCTTACTGAAAACTATCAAAGATCGTTCGGACGGGGATTCGCTGCCAAAGATCTGCGTAATTTCTCCCGCAAGAATCCTCTTTCACAGAGGGAATTGAATGAAGCGCGTATCAGGAGGGAATATGTTTTGCTGGCATTGAAAACGCCGATTACCGGAATTACACCGGATATTGTGACGACTATCTGTGAGCATACTGGTATTGATGAACGAGTCGTAGAGCGTTTTCTGGTGCAGAACTATCCGCATGGGAATATCAATGATTTCTTCCTTTCCTATAAGGAACTCGCCCACATGGGAAAAACAGGTGCGAGAGACTTTGAACTGGCAACCTGCGAGATGTTCCGTAAGATTTTTAATATGAGAGCGGAACACGTTGGGCCTCTTGGGAATACGCCGGATGTTTTTGTTGAGTCTGCTGATTTTGGTTATTGCGGTATAATTGACAACAAGGCATATAAGAACGGATACAGCATTTCTGGCGACCATAGGCGCGTCATGGAAGACGTGTATATCCCGAATTACCGGACTTATGGTAATACTAATCTGCCTCTTGCATTTTTCGCCTACATCGCTGGCTCCTTTGGGACTAACATTAATAGTCAGGTAAACACCATCGTCAGAGATACGAATGTAAATGGTTCCGCAATGCCTGTTGACCTGTTTATCAATCTGGCACAGGATTGTGCTGAGAAGGGCTGTGACCACGGATTCCTGCGTGACGTGTTTTCCGTTAATCGTGAAGTCAGCCTCTCTGACATCAATCCGGGAAACGGCTGATGATATGGACGATTTAACCAAAGAACAACGCCGGAAGAATATGCAGCACATCCGCTCTAAAGACACATCCATAGAGTTGCGGCTGCGTAAGGCATTATGGCATGAAGGGATTAGATACAGGAAGAATTATTCAGTCCTTCCCGGAAAACCTGATATAGCAATAACCCGATGGAAAATCGCTGTGTTCTGTGATTCTTCCTTTTGGCATGGGCGGAATTTTGAAAGTAAAAAACCAGTTGATACTAATCACGAATATTGGGATGCAAAGATTCGCCGTAATATGAAGCGTGATCAGGAAGTCAGTACAATATTACAAGCAGACGGTTGGACGGTTATTCGTTTTTGGGATATAGAGATTAACAAGAATCTTCAAGGTTGTATTGATACTATAAAAGAGGCTATACTGAGGGCGAATCAAAGTTTCCCCTCTCCTAAATAGGAGAGGGGAACACCGTCAGAAAGTTAGCATGGACGGTACGTTTCG
>CAJOOX010000022.1 GCA_905236195.1 uncultured Bacteroidales bacterium | reverse complement strand
TCGGGCCAAGGGATGTTCATACCACTATAGTTTTCACTACCAGTCAGCAACGAAAAAACTCATTCATTATTAAATTATGCTGCTGTTTGTGGTCTGGGCTATATCTTAACCATATTGAAATCTCATGAGTTATCTGTCGTCCGCACTTTTTCTAACTTGACGCAAGGTCGAATGTCTTGCAGCAGATAATTTCAACTTAGGTTCCTTCCGTTTCCACTCAGGGGACACCCCTAAGTGTACTCTCTTTCAAGATAGTCTCTACACACATACGTTGCGGGTAGGTCCCGAAAACTGATTTTACAGTTCGTACTTTGCTCGGTATTAGCATGCATATAAGGGCTCTCAACTAGTATCCTTACTCGCTGTATGTTTAGCCTTCACCGAATTAGGAAGGTTCTACATCAGACGTTTCCATCTGAGCACTCAAATTATATTTAAGGTGGAAAGAGGTCTATAATTGCAACTGACCTTACGTACAACAGTTAAATATTACTGAAGCTTGGGGTGCTCTCTTTATAAGTTTACGAAATATAAACATTTCCACTGAAAAAGAGAGAAGTCACTTCTCTTTTTCTTTGACTTAAGTCCCTCGTGTCTACCATTCCACCACCAAGGCAAAATATTATAGTTTTACAACTTTTTCTACATTCCTGTTTAATTTAAAATAATAGAATTTATCAAGGTATGGGTCTTTTACATAAAGTATTATTCCCCTGCCATGCTGATTGAGTTTTGCGCCAAAAAACCTATAATACCGTTTGTACTTTTTATGTACAAGTATATCACCAATATATAGTTTTGGCAATAGTAAATTTATTTTTTCAAATGTGAATGGTCTCTCATTAAAATAAACTATTGATTTCATAATTGTTTTTGTTTAATATTTGAGCCACTTGTCGGCTTCGAACCAACGACCCCGAGATTACAAATCACGTGCTCTACCACTGAGCTAAAGAGGCAATAGCGCTCCAAGATGGGCTTGAACCAACGACCCCATGATTAACAGTCATGTGCTCTAACCAACTGAGCTATTGGAGCTGAATGCTACAATTGTGAAGTCGCCGTAGGCAACTATTCATAATTGGAGCGAATATGTGACTCCCGCGGGATTCAAACCCACAACCTTCTGATCCGTAGTCAGATGCTCTATTCAGTTGAGCTAGGGAGCCAAATTATCGGCTGACATTCTTTCAAAGAGCGTGCTTGTCAAAACATCGTTTTAAGAGTTCTTTGTCGGGGTACCGAGACTCGAACTCGGGACCCCCTGCTCCCAAAGCAGGTACGCTAACCAACTGCGCTACACCCCGGGGTTGTTTTGATAAGCGGGTGCAAAGATAGAACAAATTTTCTTATCTTCCAAATCCTCCCGTCATTTTCTGTAAAAGGATGGTCTTTTTTCACACTTTATACCGCATTTTGCTTACTTCGGATTACAATTTGCGCTCATAAATTTCAAAACTCAGGCTCTCGGAATTTTTCTCATCTTTGGGATGAAACTCCTGCGAGACGAGTTCCCATTGGTGCGGCGAAAGTGGCGGAATGGCTGCATCGAAGACAGATACAATAGTATGCACGCGCGTCAGGTAAACTCTGGTCACTTTATCCCATGCCTGACGGTAGATCTGTGCTCCGCCCATGATGAAGGCTCCGTCGTCGGCTGCGGCGATAGCCTCATCAAGCGTAGCAAACACTTCGCAGCCCTCAATCTTGAGACCGGGCTGACGGCTCACCACCATATTGCGGCGTCCGGGAAGCGGACGTCCGATGCTGTCGTAGGTCTTGCGACCCATGATGACGTTGTGGCCTGTGGTGGTGGCCTTGAAGTATTTCATATCGGCAGGCAGGTGCCACGGGATATTGCCTTCGTAGCCTATGGCATCGTTTTCAGAGGCCGCTACAATGAGATTCAGCTGTTTCATCAGTCGAGGAAGGGTTTGATGACAAATTTATAGAGATCGTTGCCGTTCACAAAAATCAGCAGGGCCAGTACGATACCGAAACCGATGTACTGGGCAATCTCAAGTACACGGTCGGACGGCTTCCGACCTGTCACAATCTCAACCACCAGGAACATGATATGTCCGCCGTCGAGGGCCGGGATGGGCAGAATGTTCATGAAAGCAAGCGCTACGCTGAAGAAGGCCGTCATGGCCCAGAATGCATACCAGTCCCATGCCTCGGGGAAGATACTTGCCATGGTTCCGAAACCGCCCAGCGACTTGGCGCCCTCAGGGGTGAAGACGAGTTTGAACTGGCGCACATAGTTATAGAGCATATCCCATCCCCTCACAATACCGGCGGGAATGGCCTCAAGGAAGTTGTAGGAGATATGGGTGACGTAGTCGGCCACATTCATGGGCATGTAGCTGATGCCCATCTTGCTTTCTTCGTTCAGCGTGAGGGTTGCCTCCTTGCGTTCGCCGTTGCGGTAAAATCCGATTGTCACTTCCTGGTCGGGATGTCCGGCAATGAGGGAGCTCACGATGCCCACATAGGGAGCATCGGTTCCGTTGACGGCCACAATGCTGTCGCCTGCCTGCATACCGGCACGGGCTGCTGGACCGCCCAGCACCACATCATCCACCACCATGGGCACTTTGGCTGTGGCAAAGGATGCCAGTTCCTCGGGATGTCCCAGGAAGAACTGTCCGATGGTGTCGGGCACCTGGATAGAGACCAGTTCCTCCCCTCTTTTTATAGTGATGCTGCTACCCATCAGGAGTTCGTTGCGGAAATTGGTGATATCGGCTTTCTCGCCGGCAACCTCCCAGATGACGTCACCTTCCTGGAACCCCACTTCATGGGCATAGGCCGAATAGGTCATGCCGGGTTCGATGTCGCGCATATATACCACATCCTTGCCCCAATACCACGCCATACATATATATATAAATATAGCGAGCAGCATATTATTGAGCACTCCGCCCACCATAATCATGAAACGTTTGCCGGCGGTCTGTGTACGGAACTCCCAGGGCTTGGGTTCCTGGGCAAGCTGTTCCTTGTCCATCGACTCGTCCACCATGCCTGCAATCTTGCAGTAACCACCCAGGGGAATCCAGCCGATTCCGTATTCGGTGTCGCCGCCGGGGATAGTGACGTTGATCATGGCCGGCAATTGGGGCCTTCCCGCAGGTGTAAAACGTATTAAGGCAAATTTCTCGGTGTCGAAGAAGAGATAGAATTTCTCAACCTTGACCTTGAAGAGCCGGGACCAGAAGAAATGACCCAACTCATGAATAAAAACTAATATTGAGAGCGACAGTATGAGCTGTACGCCTTTGATCCAAATGGTTTCCATTTACAGCAATGATGCAGCTACGCGACGCGCCTCGGCGTCGATTTCAAAATAATCTTCGAGTTCGAGCTGACGCACGAAGGGCATTTTGGCGAGCGTCTCCCCTATCACCTCCGACATCTGGAGGAATTTACAGCGGCCCTCGCGGAAGGCCAGATTCACCACTTCGTTGGCAGCATTGAGCACACACGTGCGGTCACCTCCCTCGGCCAGTGCCGCAAAGGCAAGTTTCAGGTTGGGGAAACGTTCTGGGTCGGGCCGTTCGAAGGTGAGGCTGGCATATTTCTCGATGGAAAGTTTGCCGTTGATATGACTTTCCAAACGGTTGGGATAGCTCAGGGCGTAGGCGATGGGCACCTTCATGTCGGGCATGCCGAGCTGGGCCTTGACGGCTCCGTCCTTGAATTCCACCATCGAGTGGACGATGCTCTGGGGATGTACGGCCACCTCGATCTTGTCGGCAGTCATATTGAAAAGCCACTTGGCCTCAATCACCTCGAATCCCTTGTTCATCATCGAAGCCGAGTCGATGGTAATCTTGGCTCCCATATCCCAGTTGGGATGTTTCAGGGCCTGAGCGGCCGTCACGTCACGCATCTGGTCCATCGAGAAGGTGCGGAAGGGTCCGCCCGAAGCCGTGATGATAAGTTTCTCGACGGGATTCTGACGTTCGCCCTGCAGACACTGGAAGATGGCGGAATGTTCCGAATCGACCGGCAGGATGGCCACCTGGTATTCGGCCACGAGACGTTCGATGAGTCCGCCGGCCACAACCAGGGTCTCCTTGTTGGCCAGCGCAATGGTCTTGCGGGCCCGGATGGCGGCAACCGTGGGACGCAGTCCAGCAAATCCCACCATCGCCGTTACGACAATGTCAATGGGGTCGGCCTGGACCACCTGGGTCAGGGCGTCGGCGCCGGTCCACACCTTGATGGGAAGGTCGGAGAGCGCATCTTTCACTTTATCGTAATAAGTCTCGTCTGTGATGACAACAGCCTCGGGTTTGAATTTCCGGGCCTGTGCTATCAGCAGATCCGCACTTCTGTTGGCTGTAATGGCATAGACGCTGAACAGGTCGGGATGTTCCTCAACCACTTCGAGGGTCTGCTTACCGATACTTCCGGTAGAGCCTAAAATACAGATTGTTCTCATTATTTCAAAAACTCATTAAATTCTTTGGTTCCACTTCAATTCCTTTGTACCACAGCTGAATGCCTATCCAGCGCTCGTTTTCGTCAGGCTGCCCGCCTGCGTGGCCCAGCACTTCACCGGCCTTGACGAGGTCGCCCGCTGTACAGAGCGGTTTGGTGAGATGGGATATTGACACCAGATATCCGTCGGAACGGAGCACCATCACTTTATACCCCTCGCCCACCGCCAGGTCAACAGCCACCACAATGCCAGCAAAGGGAGACATCACGGCATTCTCTTTGTTCAACTGCAGACGCACCATCCGGCTTTCTCCTCTCGCCAGACTGTCCTTCACTAACGTGCCGATGGCCGGCGACAGAAAGGCAACGGTGGGGTTATCGACGCCCAGGGCGGCATTGATGCCGAAACGCTCACGCTGTTCGTAGGCTTCGCGGAAAGTCCTTTCGCGGTCGCTGGCATCCAACAGCAGTGAATCGCCAAACCTCACCACGGTCGAATCGTACTCCACAATGGAATCCGCACCCGCATAGGTATCCTGCAGAATGGAGGTCAAATTCGACAGATAGGAGGCTCGCAGCTTGTTCTCCTTCTCGAGCGAATCGAGACGCATGGCCAGATCGACCACCTCGCCGCGCTGCGTCACATCGAGATAGCCGGGGAGATATTGTCTCAGCGGGGTCTGGACCACAATCAGAATGGCCAGCACAGCTGTCAGGGCCGTCAGCATGACGCTCAACAGCGCAACGAGCCATATGGACATACGGAACGAAAAAACGGTCTTGTTCTTCCGTTCGTCCCGCATCGTCAGCCGGTAGGGCCGGCTCTTGGGGAGTTCTGTCTCCCCGAGGTTCTTTTCCCGTATGGTTTCTTCTGCCATAGCTTGAATTTTTAGCTTGCAAAGATACGTATAAATTCTGAAATTTACCCTGTTTTTAGTTTTTTTATTATCTGAAGAGCCGATTTTTTTTGCTTTTGTGCCTCAAAGTCGGGAATAATGTCTATATTTGTGGCATGATTATCGCAGTTTTACTGGCCGCCGGAGTGGGCCATAGAATGGGAAGCGAACTTCCCAAACAATTTATCGAGGTTGCGGGCCGCACCATCCTCGAACATTCCATCCGTGCGTTCTCGGCCCATGCCGGAGTGGACGAAATAGTAGTGGTTTCCCATGCGGACTTCATCGACCGGGTACGCTCTCTGGCGGCTCCGTATCCCAAGGTTCGTCACATCGTTCCCGGCGGCAAGGAACGCTACGACTCTTCGATGGCCGCCATCCGTCTCTATGAAGGTATGCCCGACGCCTGTCTCATGATCCACGATGCCGCCCGTCCGCTGGTGTCTCAGCGCATCATCGGCGACTGCATTGCCGCATTGAGCCGCTACGACGCCGTCGATGTGGCCATACCCGCCACCGATACGATAATCCAGGTGGATGCTGAGGGACACATCGCCTCCATCCCGGCACGTTCCACCCTGCGTAATGTCCAGACACCGCAGTGTTTCCGGCTCTCCGTCATTGCAGACGCCTATCACCGGGGACTTGCCGACCCCGGCTTCGTCACTACCGACGACTGCGGCGTAGTACATCGCTACCGGCCCGATGTTCCGATCTATGTGGTCGAAGGGGAAAGCACCAATGTCAAGATAACTTATCCCTCAGACCTGGCATTAGCTGAAAAGGTGCTCTCGTGATCCGCCAAACAAAACCCTCGCAACAGACATTGCGAGGGTTTCGTATTATTTGGCTCCGGGAGCTGCATCGTTGCCTTCGGTCGCCGGTGCGGCTTTGGGCCGGACGGCTGTCTTGGGGCTGACGTCCTTCACGGCATCGCGCGGCAGCAGGTCTCGGCGCAGATTGTCGATGACGGGCTTCGCAAGTCCCGAGGTGACGGGCTTCTCCGGACCGACTATATCCATGATTACAATCTCGTTCTCTCCCTTCTTCAGCCAGCAGCCGGGCAGGAAGAGGGTCTGCTGAGGCCCTATCTGCCAGAAGCGGCCAAGACAATGTCCGTTGACCCACACAAGGCCCTTGCCCCATGTGGAGAGATCCAACCAGGTGTCACCCGTCTTCCGCAGACGGAACGTGGTGCGGTAGTAGCCCTCCTTATTCAGTTGAGAGTTTAGAGAGTTACCATAGTGGCGCGAGCTGACGAATTCATAGTCGGCCGGAAGGAGGCGAACCTGCCAGTTGCGGAGGTCATAGGTAAGCCGATGACCTTCGGCCGATGTGGTGAAAAGTTCCACGCGCTCGGTGATGCCCTTCGGGTCGTGGATGAGTTTGCTGTAGTTGATGCGGCCCATCGCCTCGATGAAGATGTCGAGATGCTGCCCCTGCTTCACGGCAGGCAGCCGGAGCGTCGTCTCGTAGCCGTTGCCACGATAGAGCTGACCCACAAGGGTTCCGTCAATATAGACACGGGCATAGTCGCACATATCGGTGATACGCAGCAGTGAACCTTCTCCGGCGGCAGGAAGTGTCGTGCTATAGACCATCGAACCGTACCCCTGACCGAACTGTTCCATGGGCTGAATCTCAACCGAGGCAAGCGCCTGCGGCAGGTTCTCCTCTCTCATGAGCGGAGCAAACTCGCTGAACGTCATCTCGGGCAGAGAGATTACGGGAAGGGGCTTGGGCACGGCCGGCAGTTTCGTGTCGCTGTACTGCTGGAGGAGTTCGCGCAGCCGGTAGTATTTCTCGGTGGCGCTTCCCTGTTCGTCGACGGGCGCATCGTAGTCGTAGCTGGTGCAGTCGGGTGCAAAGCCCTTGTTGTTGGCTCCGGCCCACGGACCGAACGACGTGCCGCCGTGGGTCATATAGAGCGAGAAGGAGATATTGTTTTCGAGCATCGTGGCGATACCTTTCACCATCGGTTCCCAGGAACGCTGCTGATGAGGCTGTCCCCAGCCGTCGAACCATCCGCTCCAGTACTCCGAACACATCAGCGGCATATCCGGACGCAATTCCTTCAGCCGGCGGAACTGTTTGAGCACATCGGCATTGGTACCGAAGTTGAGAGTCCACATCAGGTCCGGCAGAGCATTGTTTTCGAAATTGCTCGACCAATCGCATTGGAACATCTGTATCTTGTCCCACCCGATGCTGCGCAGCGAGTCGCGGAGAGCCGACAGATAGGGTTTGTCAATGCCGTAGCTGCCAAACTCGTTCTCGACCTGCAGGAGGATGATGTTGCCCCCGTTCTCTAGACGGTAGGGCCGCAGCTGGCGCTCTATTTCCCGCTGGAAACGTACGGCCGGACCGATGAAGTCGGGGTCCTGCGAACGTAGGTGAACGTTGCGGTTGCGGAGCAGCCACCAGGGCAGACCTCCCATCTCCCACTCGGCACATGCGTAGGGACCGGGACGCAGGATGACCCACATCCCGTGCTTTTTACAGAGGCCTACGAATCGGGCCAGATCACGGTCGCCCGTAAAGTCGAATTCGCCCGGACGCTGTTCGTGGAAATTCCAGAACACATAGGCACAGATGGTGTTCATGCCAAGCGCCTTGCACATTCGGATGCGGTGTTCCCAATACTGCGAGGGAATACGCGCATAGTGAATCTCGGCCGCCTTGATTACAAAAGGTTTTCCGTCAAGCAGGAACTGCCCCTGTCCCGCCTCGAAGGTATGCGGACGGGCAGCGGCAACACGGGTGCTCCCCATGCACAGGAAGACGAGGAGGACCATCATTTTACAGAATCGGATAGTTTTCATTCTCTGAAGTTTTAAATTACATCTTAACGACTTTCCGGCCGTTCACAACACAGATGCCTGCAGGCAAATCCTAAAGGGGCACCTCGACGTCCAGGTCCTTGGGCCAGACGAACTTGGTGCGGTAGTCGTTATGCGTTCGAAGCAAAGGGCAGCATAAGGAACCCGATTGCGAAATCAAAGTAGGTTGTT
>CAJOOX010000021.1 GCA_905236195.1 uncultured Bacteroidales bacterium | reverse complement strand
GGCGGGCTCACGTCCGACGGCGGATATAATATGCGTGTCTATTCTTCGGAAGACGTGCTCGGTCCCTACAAGGACCTCTCCGGCCAGGCAGCCATCTACTCCTCATCCAACACGGCCGTGGGCAACGTCAGCGGTCAGGTGGGCACCCAGCTCATGAACTACTACAAGTGGAATCTCCTGAGCTACGGCTATGTGGCCGAGGGCCATAATTCCGCCGCAGTGGATGACGACGGTCAGGCTTACCTTATCTACCATACACGCTCCACCACATGGGGCGAGGGCCATGAGGTGCGCGTTCACCAGCTCTTCCAGGCAGCCAACGGCGGACTGGTGGCATCACCCTTCGAATACAGCGGCGAGAAATTCGACAACTGCGACTACTCTGCCGACGAGGTGGCCGGTACCTACAAGGTCATCAACCACGCTTCGACCAACTATGCCAGCAAGGTGTGCAATACAGAGAACACGCTGACCCTCAATGCGAACGGCACCCTCTCGGGCGCCTACACGGGTACCTGGACGCTCACCGGCGGCGCCGGCCTGCAGATTTATTCGCGTCGTCTCGGCACCCTGGACGGTGTGCTTGTGAAGCAGAAGATGGAGGGACTCAACTACGAGAACCTGTGTTTCACC
Organism: uncultured Bacteroidales bacterium; assembly: GCA_905236195.1. Lineage (GTDB taxonomy): Bacteria > Bacteroidota > Bacteroidia > Bacteroidales > UBA3663 > Liminaster. The sequence continues at coordinate 17,117 of CAJOOX010000021.1, read as the reverse complement.
GTTGTCTCCAAGTCCACCGATATCCCGCTCTGGGGGTACAAAAGTGTCGATGATGTCATTGCCGAGGCCGCCCAGGGAACTGCCACATTGCCGATGGCAGAGGAAAGCATTATCGCATCCTTCAACACCGGCACGGATTTCAACAGTGCTACAGCCAATGCCAAGATTACAGACGATACCGGTCTTTCCCTCAGCTTCTACTGCAGCGGCCTGAGCAGCGACTGGGACAAGATAGCACAGTCCACCGATGGCAAGTACATCCTCTACCTCTCGGTGATGCACTATAACTCGTCCGACATGTACGAGGCCAAGGCCACCGTGTCGGCTGAAGCCCAAGCCCTGGGCTTCAACAGTTCCAATATCTGGACAGCCTTCACCGTCCAAGCCTACGCTATCGACGGTAGCAGCGGCAACTATTACGTTACGGTCTCCTACAATCCCGACGGCTCCATCTCCTACTACCGCGACGGCGTGCTGATGCTCACCTACCAGCCCGACACCACACCCTCATGGAGCGACAGCAATGTCGCAGGTGCCTCGACTGTAACACCCAAGGAGATTGTAGCAGCTGTTATCAAATACTATAAGAACAATCAGATAGACTTCACCTCCAACGTCTATGCCGTCAAGGTGGGATACTCTGTTCCCTACTCGCTCGCCGGCATTTCACAGATTGAATCTGACCGGAATGCAGACTCCGCACCTGCCTACAACCTGCAGGGTCAGCCCGTAGGCAGCGGCTACAAGGGTCTCATCATCCGCGGCGGCAAGCTCCAGTTCCGCAAGTAATCCCCAGCTCTGACACCAGAGCCATCCATATATTCGCCCCGGGCTGTCCATAACGGATGTCCGGGGCGTTTGGTTTATAGAGGGTACAAAACCTCGAATCATTTGGCGCATTTTTCAGGCAGGGAGAATACGATTTTCTGCTTGAAATACTATTTTTAAACCCCAGAATACATTTTTTCTTGCATTTATTTGATTTTTACAAAAAAAAACGATATCTTTGCGGCGTGTTTCACCAACACATAGATTCACAGCCAGCCTGAAAGGGTGTGGCGGGAACAGATTTTATTGGTTTGAAGCTCTGGGCAACGGGGACGTGTCCCCAAAATGCTGAATAACTTCAAGAAGGACGTTTTCCAACGTTACTGTCTGTATACTCAAACTTCGCAAATTTGAATCCATGTACAGATAAGGTAATGCGACGGAGCGTCTGCGTGGGTGTATTATATCGCCTATTATCTGCCTATAGTTTAACTATGGGACGGATAATGGCTCAAGTATAATATCACTTGACGTGGGCTGGCTTACGTTGCTTATCCTTACATGGAGGCAATGCGAAGGCCTGAGTATAGGGATAGGCGCGGAAGAAAAATCTCCCACGTCTTTTTTAGTACTCAAATGCCAAAATTCGGGAGTTTTGATAGGCAAATACACATTATTTATTATGAGAAAGAAAATCTTTCTGACATCAGTTTTTTCCCTTTTGGCACTCACAAATGTAATGGCACAGAAGCCTGTAGTCTATGTAGAGTACTTCTCCTACACCGCAAGCCTCGGAGCCTCCCCGGTGGAGCAGGTTCGCAACTCTGTGATTGCAAACATTACAAACACCCAGCGCGTAGAAGTTATTGATGTCGCAAGTGTTCCTTCACTGCAAGTAGAGGCAGAACGCCGTCAGCAAGAAGCTGCAATGGGCGATGAGACAGCACGAAGGGGCGTGATGCAGCAGGCCGGTGCCACCCACATCATTCAGGGATTCGTATCCCAAATCAGCATCTCTAAGAATCGCACTGAAGGCACAGATGCCCATGACTACTACACAGCCACCGTGGATTATACCATCAAACTTATTGACGCTGCTTCCGGCAAGTTGGTCAAGTCTGCCGATATTTCCTTAGGAAAAGGTTTTGATCTTTCGACGGGCAATACCCCCGATGAGGCTCTTAGAGCGGTGCTCAAAGCCAACAAAAAGAAGATTGAGGACTTCGTGGACGAAAACTTCAAGCTCAAGGCAATCATATTGCCCGACGAGTTCACTGTGGATGGCGATGAGTTGGAAACTTGCATGATCACACTGGGTTCAGATCACGGTATCGACAAAGGGCAGCAGATTGAAGTATTCACGACCAAACTCATAGCCGGACGTGAGACCAAAAAAGCAATCGGCACCCTGAAGGTAACAGAAGTTATGGCAGGTGATCTTTCGATGTGTAAGGTGACAAAGGGCGGCAAGGAAATGAAGACCGTCATGGACGAGTATCTGAAACTCCTGAGCGAAGATCCTGATCACGCAATTCCCCTCCTGCAGGTAAGTACCAAGAAAAAGACCGGTTTGGGAGCCAAACTGCGCAGTATCAATTTCTGACCGACAGCCAATCTAAGCATTCCCTGACAATAAGATGCAATAATAATCCGGCAGCGACTCTGGAGAGAAAGAGCCGCTGCCTTTGGTTTCTATGGCGGAAAAGGAATCAATAGCTGTCAATGCGGCTCATGTCGAGCTTGAGGAAGATAAAGAGGAGAATTGTGAACGACCAGAGTCCCGAACCGCCGTAACTGAAGAACGGCAAGGGAATACCTATTACCGGAACCAGTCCGATAACCATTCCGACATTGATAAAGACGTGGAAGGCGAAGATGGAGGCGACACAGTAGCCGTAGATCTGGGCAAAGACGGTTCGTTGCCGCTCTGCGAGCCAGATGAGGCGAAGGATGAGGGCCATGTAGAGGAGAACGAGAAGGGATGATCCGAGGAATCCCTTTTCCTCACCGACTGTACAGAAGATGAAGTCGGTCTCCTGCTCGGGCACATAGGAGAGTTTGGTCTGGGTTCCCTGAAGATAGCCCTTGCCCAGGAATCCGCCGGAACCGATGGCAATCTTAGCCTGATTGACATTGTAGCCGGCGCCCTTGAGGTCCTGCTTGATGCCAAGAAGCACCTCGATACGGGTGCGCTGATGGTCTTCGAGCTTGTTGAACGCTGCGTGGCAGAGGAAGAGCCATCCTATGAAGAAGAGACCGATGAGGGCCACCCAAAGGTAGGGCAGGTATCGACTGAGGAGATAGTGCCAGAGTGTGTAGAGTGCGCTGTAAATCGAAAGAAGCAGCGCCATGTTGCGGTAGGTGGCGTATTTGACAAACAGGCCGGCATAGGGTTCTGGAAGATAGGGCGGAAGGTATCTGATGATCAATCCGCCTGCGATGAGCACCGCTGCCGAGATAATCCCCAACTTGAAGGCCGAGTAATAATCCTCCAGATAGAAAACGAACATGAGAACGACAAGGAAGGGAATGATGGAAAGGACGAGCTCCTGTCCGAAGAGCGAGGGGTCACCTGTGGCTATATCGATACTATAGCGTATACCCAACACGAAAATCAGCACCATGGAGAAACCTAGCCAGAGGATGATGCCGGACATTCCCTGTCGGTAGAAAAGGAGGACGAGAGAAAAGTAGACGAGGGCCGAGCCGGTCTCACGTTGGAGGATGATGAGGATGACGGGTACGATGATGATGAGGACGGCACGAAGGAAGTTGGAGGGACGGGTGAGTTTGAAATTATAAGTATTGAAAAGCCATGCCAACATGAGGGCGGTGGAGAATTTACCGAACTCGGCGGGCTGGATGGAGAACGCCCCTATCTTGATCCAGGAATGCGATCCGTTGATGTTCGTGCCGATGAAAATGGTGGCCAGCAGCAGAATCATCATCAACGTATAGATAACGGGCGCATATGTGATGAAGAACTTACTGTCGGTGACTAAAATAAGGACGACCAAAAAGACAGACAATGCAATCCACACTATCTGTTTTCCAGAAGGACGGGAGAAGTCGAAGATGGAGATGTCGGGGTCTTCGAGATTGTAGGAGGCTGCATGAATGGTGAGCCACCCCGCAAAAACGAGGATGAGATACATGACCAGCGTTACCCAGTCGAACGATTTGAAATAGTTGCTCAATATTAGCTATTTTATTTTTAGTTATTTTATTTTAGATTGGAATTGCAAAGCGAGATGATTATGTCTTTAACTTTAATCTAAAATAAGTAAATCTTAAAATCCAATAAATATTCCGCTGTTTATCAGCGATAGTTCTTGGCATCCATAAACTGCATGGTGTTGCCGTTGAGCATAGCATCCTCAAGATACTGCCGGCTTGGAGAGATTGAACCGGTGAGGTACTTCTCCATCACGAGCGACCCGATGGGGACGCCATAGGTGGCACCGAATCCGCCCTGTTCGACAAATACACAGATGGCAATCTTGGGATCGTCCATAGGCGCAAAACCCATGAATACGGAATGGTCTTTTCCGTGAGGGTTCTGTGCTGTCCCGGTCTTGCCACAGACTTCTATGCCTTTGACATCGAGGCTGGCTTTGCGGCAGGTACCTCCGGTGACGGCACCGCGCATGCCCTCCACTATGTAGTCATACCATCGGGTATCAATAAGCGTTTTGCGTTTTACGCTGAACGTATCAGGCAGCAGGGTATCCTGAATGGCATGGACGACGTGGGGCGTATAGAACCAGCCGCGGTTGGCAATGGTGGCTCCGAGGTTGGCTATCTGGAGGGGTGTTGCCATGATTTCGCCCTGACCGATGGATATGGAAATGATGTTGATTGTTTTCCAAGCTTCGGTCTTGAATGCCTTGTTGTAGAACTGGTTGTTGGGAATGAATCCGCGCTTCTCGTTGGGGATATCAATGCCCAGTGGATAACCGTAGCCCATGGAAACCATATAGTTCTTCCACTTCTCGAATGCATCCTGGATTGTAGGATACCGACGGCGGTCATTGAGAATATTCATGAGTGTGCCGCAGAAGTAGCCGTTGCATGAAGTTGCAATAGCGGGAATCAGGGGAAGCGGCGAAGGATGACCATGACATCCGAGTTTGAAACTGCCGAGATGGAAACCGTGATGACAGGGGAAAAGTGTATTGGGGGTGATGGCGCCCTCCTGCAGGCCAATGAGCCCCTGGGTAGGCTTGAACGTCGAACCGGGGGGATAGGTTGCGGAGACGGCACGGTCGAACAGGGGCTTAAACGGCGTTTTGTAAAGTTCCGAGTAGTTCTTGCCGCGCTGACGTCCGACAAGGAGACGCGGGTCGAATGTAGGAGCCGATACGGCACACAGGACTTCTCCGGTCTTGGGTTCGATGGCCACGACGGCTCCGACCTTGTTGACCATGAGCGACTCGGCATAGGCCTGAAGATTGGCATCAATGGAGAGCGTCAGGTTGTGACCGGAAACGGGCTGTATATCGTATGCACCGCCGGCATAATGGCCCTGCACACGGCCGTGGGCATCGCGATAGAGGATTTCCTTACCCTTGACACCTCGCAGATATGTTTCGTAGGAACGCTCGACGCCCAGATCGCCGACATAGTCGCCGCGCATGTAGTATGGGTCCTTTTCGATCTCTTTGGGCGAAACCTCGCGGATATTGCCCATAATGAGCGGCGCGATGGGGATTTTATACTGCCTGACAGTACGGGGAACGATTTCAAAGCCCCGGTACCGGTAGAGACGTTCCTGAAGAATGCCGTAATCGTAGCCCGAGAGTTGGGATGCGAAAGTCTGCTGAGTGTAGGATGAATATCCGCGGGTATTGCGGATTTTCTTCATACGGGCGATGAAATACTCTTTGGTGATGCCCAAAGTCTGACAGAAATCGAGGGTGTCGAGATCCTTGACATTGCGCATTGTGACCACAAGATCATAAGCCGGCTCGTTGTCGACAAGGAGCTGTCCGTTGCGATCGTAGATAAGGCCTCGTGAAGGATAGACAATACGTGTATAGAACGCATTATCGACTGACATCTGCTCCCAGTTGTCGTCAATGACCTGAAGTTGGAACAGACGTCCGATATATATGAGAAGGATCAGGACGACCAACCCTCCGATGACGAAACGGCGTTTCTCGAGTTGATAGTCGTGTTGCATACTGAGTTAATTCCTTTGAAAAACTTCTAACGACAATGAAATGACGTAGGTGAGAATGAGAGAGACGGTAATTTTAGTGAAAAGCACTCCCGGCTGAAACAGAGAGAATGCTTCTATTAAATATAATAATAGAATATGAAAAAGAAACAATGCCAGGATATACTTTGAGAAAACAGCCAGACCGGGACGCTGGATGCCGGGAACTCCCATATTGAAATCCTGTGCATCGACAAACATCCGGAGGATTGGGATACGAAGCCACATGGCCGTTGCGGCTGCCAGCGCATGCATGCCCGGTGTATTGCAGAAAATATCAACAACCAAACCTGTCAGAAATCCGACAATCACCTGAAGGGAGCGGTTCATATCTACCGGGAACTTTGCCAACACATAAATGTAAACCAATGCCACACCACCCCAGATGCTGAGACGGTTGAACACCAGCACCTGCAGTAGCAAAGAAATAATCAGCCAGAAAAAGGAGTATACGTAGGTCATTGATTTTCGAGTTTTTGAATTTCGTCCTGTCTGTCGTTATGAATAACAAAGACGGAGTTCAAGTTGTTGAAGTCGGTGAACAACTTAACTCGGAAAACGAGAAAATTGTCGTCTTCCCTCTCCAGTGTTTCTGTGATAATGCCGACAGGCAGTCCTTTGGGGAATGAACCCGAGTAACCGGAGGTCACCACAGTATCGCCGGCTGTGAACTGTACGGAACGGGGCAGGTCGGAGAGGATTGCATATTCGTAGCTCTCGCCGTCCCACACCAGCGATCCGAAAGAATCGCTGTTCTTGAGTTTGACAGAGATTCGGAGCTTGGGATTGAGCAGGGAGATGACCAGTGAATAATGTTCACTCACGGCAGCCACGATACCGACCACGCCATTATGATCGGCCACGCCGAGGTTTACCTTGACGGAATCGAGGCTTCCCTTGTCAAGCGTGATGTAGTTTTCAGCCTGAGCGATGCTGTTACCCACAACGTGGGCGATTTCGAAATGATACTGCGGTATCGTATCGATTGACGGATTATGCAAATCCTCATATTGGACAAGCATGGCCCGAAGTCGCTGATTCTCGGCCTCCATATCTCCCATTCGACGGAGCAGGGCCTCGTTGGCTTCACGGAGCCCGAAATAGCTCGTGAAGGCATTCACCGACTGGAAGACCGAGCCGGAGACACGATTGGCGCTACCCATCCATATCGAACGGTGATAAGGATTACCTTGGCAGAGCATGACGATGGACACTACTGCCAAGATAAGCCAAGTGAGGAACGCGCTGTTACGTTGAAGGAAACGGAAAAGCGAATTCATTTATCGGATCAGGAAGGGGAATCGTTCTATATTCTTGAGTGCAATACCCGTACCCTTGGCCACGGAGAGAAGCGGATCCTCTGCCACATGGAACTGGATTCCGATCTTGTCCTGCAGACGTTTGTCGAGACCGCGGAGCATGGCACCGCCGCCCGTCAGATAAACACCGTTGCGAACGATATCAGCATACAATTCGGGAGGAGTGGATTCGAGAGCGGAAAGAACGGCTGCCTCAATCTTGGAAATAGACTTCTCAAGGCAATGGGCCACTTCAGAATAGCTGACAGGCACCTCCATGGGAAGGGCAGTCATCTGGTTGGGACCGCGCACGATGAAATCCTCTGGCGGGTTGTCGAGCATGGTGAGCGCAGAACCCACATTCAGTTTAATCTGCTCTGCTGTGGGCTCGCCTACACGGATATTGTGCTGGCGGCGCATATAGTCCATAATATCCTGGGTAAGGTCATCACCGGCAATACGGATGGACTTGTTCGAAACAATACCGCCCAGCGAGATAACGGCAATCTCGGTAGAACCGCCGCCTATGTCGACAATCATGTTACCCTCGGGGGCAAGTACATCGATACCGATACCGATGGCTGCGGCCATGGGCTCATAAATCATGTAAACATCGCGGCCGCCGGCATGCTCTGAGGAGTCGCGCACGGCACGGATCTCGACCTCTGTCGAACCTGAGGGTATGCACACAACCATGCGGAGCTGCGGCGTGAAGATTGACTTCTTGTTGGCAAATGCCATCTTGATCATACCGCGGATCATCTGCTCTGCGGCGTTGAAGTCTGCGATTACACCGTCTCTCAGAGGACGGACGGTACGAATCGTATCAGGGGTACGGCCCATCATCTGCTGTGCTTTGTGACCTACGGCAACGAGTTTGTTGTCGCGGACCTCAAGGGCGACAATGGAAGGAGCATTCACGACAATCTTGCCGCCGTGAATAATGACGGTATTGGCTGTACCCAAGTCAATAGCCACTTCCTGAGTAAGGTTAAAAAGTCCCATTACAATTGAAAAAATTAAAGTGAGTAAAAAAAATGAGAGTTATTATTTCTGCTCAGCGAACCAAGCATGAATGGCTGTGTCGTAATGAGAAGAAACACCGAATGCCTGTTCTGCGAACGAAAGACGGTCCTCGTAGTCGCTCTGTGCTCCCTTCTTGCCAAGCATTTCTGCAAGCTGCTGGTACTGAGCTTTGGAAGCTACGATGATGACATCCTTGAAATTCTTGGCTGCTGCACGGATCAGTGAAATGCCGCCGATGTCTATCTTCTCGATAATGGACTGAAAATCAGCACCGGAGGCTACAGTTGCCTCAAAAGGATAGAGATCCACAATTACGAGGTCGATTTCGGGAATCTCGTACTTGGCCATCTGATCGCGGTCGTCTGCATTGTCGCGACGTCCGAGAATGCCGCCGAAGATTTTGGGGTGAAGAGTCTTTACCCGGCCTCCGAGAATGGAGGGATAAGTAGTCAGCTCTTCTACAGCCTGACATGGAATGCCCAGTTCCTCGATGAACTTCTGTGTTCCTCCGGTGGAGAGAAGCTGTACACCCTCCGCATGGAGTTTCTTGATGATGGCATCGAGACCATCCTTGTGATATACCGACACAAGTGCGGTTTTGATTTTCTTTTGATCCATTATTTTGTTGCAGTTTTAAAAATATCAATTTTGGGGTGCAAAGATAATAAAAATTTCCGACATACACTCATTTTTACAGCCAAATTTTAAAAAAAAATTTTTATCTGCTATTTTTAGGGTCCATGGAGTAGCCAAAATGCCATTTGGCAACGCCGATTTTGAAACATTCGGCTTCGGAAAATTAGGACAGGCCCCCAAAGCGTAACGCAGACAATGTCTGGTCACCATGACGGGAGTCCGGCTCAACGAAGTTTCTGAAAGCAGGGTGTGCCGTTCATCTTCAAACGCCGGTTCGACATTTTCAATGCCCAGATCCTCAAAAACCTTCCGGGCCTTGGCATTCAGCACGTTGGCTCTGAAATCGGCAGGAAGAATCTCCCGGCCGGAAACGCGAGGTTTCTTCGGTGCTGGTTGCTCCTCACGGCGTTCGCACCTTACCCGTTCGCGCTCCGCCTCCAGGTTGATGACGGCCTGACGGCGCAGACTGTTGAGCGCCGAACTGGGGATAAAGTATTCTGTCCCGGACTCGAGATGGAACGTGCGGGCCGAGAAGGAACTGTCACCCAGCTTCGTAAGTTGTCGCTGGTAATTATCCTTTTGCGGTCGCTGGGCTGTCTCGAAGGGTTGTTCCGGTCGCCAGGAGGTCGAAGCTTCAGTCCCGCGCGAATCAGTGAGGCTCAGCCGGAGTTCATCCTTCTGTACGGTGAAGCGGAGATCAACGGGGATTTTGCGGTCGGCAGACTTCCGCATCAGCAACTGGTCGAAGGCCTGGTCCTGATTTCGCCACACTTCCATCCCAGGTCGGAGTTGTCGCGTTATCTGAGTTCCGCCCAGCGGAAAGATCTGATGCCGTTGCGGATCCCAGCGGTTCAGGCGGAAGCCAATCAGACTGTTGTCGAGGGCATTGGGGTCGTTTTTGGCCAGCACCATCAGTCCGTCGCCGTTGTGAATCACGGCTTTGGTATCGAGTTCGAAGGCATCGCGCATCACCCTGACGATTTTGCCCAGCCTCTCCCCCATCGATTTCGGGGTCAGAAAGTTCCACACGGGTTCGGCACCTGAGACATTCTTGGTCTCCAGGTTCCCTTCCAGATAATAGTCCGTAAAGCCCCGATTGAATGATGCCTCGGGATGCGGCTCGAAAGTATAGGTGCAGGAGCCGTCGGATACAGGTTCCCAATCGTCCCGTCCGGCAAGGATGCTGTCCAACAGCTGTCGGTAGTAGGCTGTCACGTTTTTTACATACGTCATATCCTTGAGACGACCCTCGATTTTCAAAGAGGAGATGCCCGCTTCAATCAGTTGGCGCAGATATTTCGAACGGTTCATATCCCGCAGCGAGAGCAGATGTTTCTGCGACACTATCAGGTTGCCGGCTGCGTCGTATAGATCCATCGGCAGACGGCAGGATTGGGCACAAGTGCCGCGATTGGCTGAGCGTCCGTTGAGATAGGCGCTCATGTAGCATTGACCGGAGACCGAAACGCAGAGCGCACCGTGAACGAAGCACTCCAATTCCGTGGAGACCTGTTCGGATATCGCACGAATCTGTTGCAGCGACAGCTCTCTGGCCACCACAATGCGCCTGAAGCCCAGCGACTCAAGGAGTCTCGCCTTCTCGGGTGTACGTGTATCCATTTGTGTGGATGCATGGAGCGGAATGGGAGGCAGGTTCATTTCCAGCAGTCCCATATCCTGCACAATGAGGGCATCGGCTCCCGCATTCCAGAGTTGGTGGATCATCTCTTCCGCACGCGGCAGCTCCTCGTCTTTCAATATGGTATTGAGGGCGACGATGGTTCGGGCATTGTAGCGGTGGGCATATTGTGCCAGCCGCTCGATGTCGGGCACAGCCACACCGGCGGCCGCACGAGCGCTAAAGAGCGGAGCACCGATATACACGGCGTCCGCTCCATGATTGACGGCTTCGATGCCCACTTCTGCATCACGTGCCGGGGCAAGAAGTTCTATATGCTTCACTTTTTGACAGGAATGGCTTCAATGCGGGCCTGATGGCGGCCGCCCTCAAAGTCGGTGGCAAAAAACTCGTCAAGAATCCTGCGTGCCATATCCTCGTCGATGAAACGGCCAGGCATCACCAGTACGTTCGCATCGTTGTGCTGACGTATGAGGTGGGCAATCTCCGGAATCCAGCAGAGACCGGCACGTATACCCTGATGCTTGTTGAGGGTCATGGAGATGCCTTCGCCAGAACCGCACATGGCTATGCCGGGATAAACCTCTCCGCTCTCTACACCTTCGGCCAGCAGATGTCCGTAGGTGGCATAGTTGCAACTCTCTTCCGTTAGGGTTCCGTAATCCTTGTACGGAATTCCCTTTTCGTCGAGATACTTCCTGACAAACTGTTTAAGGGGGAAGGCGGCATGATCGCTCGCCAACCCCACCGTCTTATATTGCAACATGATTATTTGCCCAAAAGAGCCTTAACCTGCTTGTAAACATTCTCTCCGTTGAAGCCCAGCTTCTCGTCGAGTACCTTGTAGGGTGCCGAGAAACCGAACGAAGGCAGACCCCATACGCTGCCGTTGCCCCCCACGAGACCTTCGAGGGTGCAGGGCAGACCGGCCGTCATACCGAACTTCACAGCTGCAGCGGGCAGGATTTCCTCCTGATAGGCCTTGGGCTGCGAACGGAAGAGTCCCTCGGAGGGAACGCTCACGATGCGGCACTTCAAACCTTCCTGACGGAGAAGCTCGGCGCCGGCAACGAGCGTGGAAACCTCCGAACCGGATGCAAGCAGGATGACATCATATTTCTCATCGGAACCTGCGACGATATAGGCGCCCTTGTCGGTCTGGCTGTAGTCAGTACCTTCTGGAAGTTTCTTGATGTTCTGACGCGAGAAAATCAGACCCGTAGGTGTCTCGGTGTTCTCCATAGCCAGACGCCATGCTGCCGTTGTCTCATCGGCATCGGCCGGACGGAGCACCAGCATGGAGTTCTTGCCATGGTGATTCTGGAGTTTCTCCATGAGACGGATCTGAGCCTCCTGTTCAACGGGTTCATGTGTAGGACCGTCTTCACCCACACGGAATGCATCATGTGTCCAAATGAACTTGACGGGCACCTCCATCAGGGCAGCCATGCGGACGGCGGGCTTCATGTAGTCAGAGAATACGAAGAAGGTACCGCAGGCTGGAATCACACCGCCGTGGAGAGCCATACCGATACAGCAGCAGGCCATGGTGAGCTCGGCCACACCAGCCTGGAAGAATGCGCCCGAGAAATCGCCCTTTGTGAAGGCGTGGGTCTTCTTAAGGAAGCCGTCAGTCTTGTCGGAGTTGGAGAGGTCGGCCGATGCACAAATCATGTTCTCAACCTGTTCAGCGAGCACGCTCAATACGGTAGCGGAAGCGCCGCGTGTAGCGCTGTCAGCCTTCTGCTGAACGGCACTCCAGTCAATCTTGGGAGCCTTGCCCGAGAACCATTCCTCCATCTTCCGAGCCTTTTCGGGGTTGGCCTTGGCCCAGGCAGCCTTGGCAGCCTTTTTCCTGTCACAGATTTCACGGAGTTCCTTGGCACGCTCGGCATACATCTGCTGAACCTCGGGAAGAATCTGGAAGGGATTCTCCGGATTGCCGCCCAGGTTCCTGATGGTATTGACATAAGCCTCGCCGCCCAGGGGTGCACCATGGGTCTTGCAGTCGCGCTCGTAGCTTGAGCCGTCCTCCTTGAGGGCGCCCTTGCCCATGATACACTTGCCGATGATCAGCGTGGGCTGACCCTTGACAAGCTTGGCAGCCTGCAGGGCAGCACGGATCTCGTCAGCATCGTTGCCGTTCACATTGATTACATGCCAGCCCCAGGCTTTGTATTTGGCAGCAGTATCCTCGCTCGTCACAGCGTTGGTCTCGGTGGAGAGCTGGATGTCGTTCGAATCATAGAACATGGTGAGGTTGTCCAGACCCAGGAACCCGGCGATACGGCCGGCGCCCTGTGAAATCTCCTCTTCCACACCTCCGTCGGAAATATAGGTATAGATGCGGTGGTTCATCACCTCCTCGCCCAAACGGGCAGCCAGGAACTTCTCGGCAATGGCAGCACCTACGGCGAATACATGCCCCTGACCCAGAGGTCCGGATGTATTTTCAATTCCGCGCTCCACGCAGCGTTCGGGATGACCGGGTGTTGTCGAACCCCACTGACGCAGGTTGGCAAGCTCGTCCATCGAGAATTTGCCAATCAGGGCCAGCTGCGAATAAAGCATGGGAGCCATGTGGCCGGGATCCAGAAAGAATCGGTCACGACCCTCCCAATTGGGATCCTGAGGATCGTATTCAAGAAACTCACTGTAGAGGACATTGATAAAGTCGGCACCGCCCATGGCGCCACCGGGATGTCCTGAGTTGGCCTTTTCGACCATCGAAGCAGCAAGAATGCGGATATTGTCGGCCGCTTTCTGCATCAGAGCTTTGGAATGTGTCATATTTTCTGTATTTTTAATGAAGTTATAATGTTTCGTTATGACGTAATGACGTTATGACGTAATAACGTTATTTCGTGATATCGAGATATCGAAATTTCGGGATATCATTGTTCGTTTTTTCTGTTCTCGCCTTTTATGCCTCATAGGGCGTGGTATCGAAGCCTTCGAGTGCCTCTTTCCGTTCCACACAGGTGCCGCAGACGCCGCAATGCTGCTCTGCGCCCTTGTAGCACGAATAGGTATGGCTGTAATCGATGCCCAGGGCCTTGCCCTTCAGGGCGATGTCCCTTTTCGAAATTCCCGTATAGGGAGCCACCAGGGTGATACCCTCGTAGGTACCGGCGGAAATAGCGTCGTTCATTGCCTTCACAAATTCGGGACGGCAGTCTGGATAGATGGCATGGTCGCCGCTGTGGTTGGCAATCATCACGTGCTTCAGCCCCTCGCTTTCCGCAATACCGGCCGCTATCGAGAGCATAATGCCGTTGCGGAACGGCACGACGGTCGATTTCTGGTTCTCGTCGGTATAACTTCCCTCCGGCACCTCTTCCTGTCCGGCAAACAGCGCCGATTTGAAATACTGGTCCATGAAGGGGATTTCGAGCACAAGATGACGAATCCCCAGCAGTTCACACTGCCAACGGGCACAGGCAATCTCCTGCGCAGCCTGACGGGCATGATAGTCGAAGGTGACGGCCAGGGCAATCTTCTCTTTATATTCGTGGAGGAGCGTGGTGGAGTCCAGACCTCCTGAAAGGATAATTAATGAATCTTTTGTCATAGATAGCACAGAATCGGCAAAACCTATCACATTTTATATCGATTTTGTCATATTCGCCCCCAAAGATAACGAAAAAAATGCGAAAAAACAAACGTTTTACTTTTTTTTGCACGTTAAATGTCCGATTTCTCAAATATTTTCGTTATTTTTGCATCGCTAAATAGCAAAATTGATAAAACAAATTCAAAACATACACCGAAATGAAGAAATTTTTCACGATGGCATTGGCCGTCTCCGTAGCCGTTGCATTGACGGGCTGCAAATCTCAGAAAACACTCAGCGAAGCCGCTACCGTAGCCGATCCCGTTGAGGAAGTTAAGGAAGTAACTCCCATCCAATACCACAAGCCCAGCCAGACCCAGCCCGTTGCCAAGCAGGCTCCTGTGCTCAAGGCAGGCGACCGTGCCGAAAAAGTGACAACAGTCAACGATGCTGAAGCGTCCCTGTTGAAAGATTACAATGTCGTTGTAGGTTCGTTCGGCAGCCCCGTGAACGCCGAGGCTTACAAGGTGACCATGCAGCAGCGAGGCTATGCTGCCTTCCTCGTCAAGAACGAAGCCGGAATGTACCGCGTTGTTGCTGGCAGTTTCGACACCCGCGAGCAGGCCGAGCCCGTACGCGACAGCATCCGCGCCGCCTATCCCTCCGAACAGGGCACTTGCGCCGATGCGTGGCTCCTCATTCCCAAGCGCTAATCCCAGGATCAAATCTTTTCGCGAAAATAAATATGCCGGACAGCTTACGTTGTCTGGCATTCTTTTATATCTGAGTATTCTATAACCAATACCCGGAATTCACTCCCCTTGCCCGTTGGAGAGGGACTCGGGGGTGAGGCTTCTGATTCCGTCCTCATCAATCACGATACGGCGCTGTTTGTAGAGGGCGCCGACGGCTTTCTTGAAATTCTTCTTCGAACAATGGAGGATGCCCGCTATGACCTCGGGGTCGCTTTTGTCGGTCAGGTTCAGAAACCCGTTGTTGAGATGGAGAGCACGCAGAACGGCCTGTTCGGTCGGCTCAATCACATTGCGGTAGCCCATCGGCTGGAGGCTGAGGTCTATCTTCCCGTCCTCACGCACGCCCTTGACCCAGGCGCGGAGGTGTTCGCCGATATGCACCTGCCGGAAAATCTGGTCACGGTAGATGAGTCCCGTATGCTGGTTTTCGATGATGCACTTGTAGCCTAGCGGCGTGGGTTTGGCCACCAGCACATCCACTTCCTGATTGGGCTCGTAGGCCGGAGGCACATTGTCCAGAAAACGGTCGGTTTTGGCCGAACCGACCAGACGCCCCGACTTGTCGTCTATATATATATAAATAATGTATCGTTTGCCGACCTCCATATCGACGGCCTGTTCGCGGTGGGGTATCAGCAGTTCCTTGCTCACGCCCCAGTCGGCAAACGCACCGACGGCGTTCACCTGATTGATCTTGAGCGAAGCGAATTCGCCCACGGTGGCATAGGGACGCTCCGTGGTGGCGATGAGACGCGCCTCGGCATCCTGATAGACGATACAATGAATTGTATCGCCCGGTTTTGTGCCCCGTGGCACATATTTGGCGGGCATCAGAATCTCAAGTCCCTCACCCCCGTCCATATAGACTCCGAAGTCAACTTCTTTTTTGACAATAAGGTCGTTATATTTACCAAGTTGAATCATAATTTCTGCACAATTTTGTGCTGCAAAGATAAGTAGAGTTTGCGAAATGACCAAATAATTCCCAAAAAACATGAAATTATCCTATAAAAATGTTGCTAAAAGCATTTTTTTTTGTATCTTCGCAGAGCAAAAGTTCAATGTAAAACAGATATAATTATTTAAGATTATGGCAATGCAAATCACAGATGCCAACGCAAAGGAACTCTTTGCCAGCGGCAAATTGGTTGTGGTAGATTTCTGGGCAACATGGTGCGGTCCCTGCCAGCACATGGGTCCCATTGTAGAACAATTGGCTACCGAATATGAAGGCCGTGCAGTCATCGGCAAGTACAATGTTGACGAGAACGAGGAGCTCGCTGCTCAGATCGGCGTACGCAACATCCCCACCTTCATCTTTGTCAAGGACAATGCCGTTGTAGGCAAGGTTGTAGGTGCTGTGGGC
Source organism: uncultured Bacteroidales bacterium (assembly GCA_905236195.1). Lineage (GTDB taxonomy): Bacteria > Bacteroidota > Bacteroidia > Bacteroidales > UBA3663 > Liminaster. The sequence goes on along the minus strand of CAJOOX010000021.1, from coordinate 858 downwards.
AAGGCTGCCCTGCAGGCTGAGATTGAAAAGAACCTCTGATTCAACAATACGCAAATACAGATCCAATAAATAAAACTTTCGCTAAACAAAATGAAAATCAATGATTTTAACTTTGCCGGTAAAAAGGCAATTGTACGTGTAGATTTCAACGTTCCGTTGGACGAGAATGGTAAAGTAACCGACAACACCCGCATCCTGGGCGCTCTTCCCACCCTCAAGAAGGTATTGAACGACGGTGGTGCTCTCATCATGATGAGCCACATGGGCAAGCCCAAAGGCAAGGTGAACCCCAAGATGAGCCTCTCTCAGATTGTCAAGCCCGTCAGCGAGGCTCTCGGTGTGGAGGTGAAGTTCGCTGCCGACTGTGCCAAGGCTGACGCCGAGGCTGCTGCCCTCAAGCCCGGTGAGGCTCTCCTGCTCGAGAACCTCCGTTTCTATCCCGAGGAGGAAGGCAAGCCTGTGGGCATCGAGAAGACCGATCCCGCCTACGAGGATGCCAAGAAGGCCATGAAGGCTTCGCAGAAGGAATTCGCCAAGAAGCTCGCTTCCTACGCCGACTGCTACGTGATGGATGCCTTCGGCACCGCTCACCGCAAGCATGCCTCCACCGCTGTCATCGACGAGTATTTCGACAAGGACAGCAAGATGCTCGGCTACCTCATGGAGAAAGAGGTGCAGGCTGTTGACAACATCCTCTCCAACATCAAGCGTCCCTTCACCGCCATCATGGGCGGCTCGAAGGTCAGCACCAAGATCGGTATCATCGAGAACCTCCTCGGCAAGGTTGACAACCTGATCCTCTGTGGTGGTATGACCTACACCTTCGCCAAGGCCCTTGGCGGCGAGATTGGCAATTCG
>CAJOOX010000020.1 GCA_905236195.1 uncultured Bacteroidales bacterium | reverse complement strand
GTTAAGGAGGGAGCAATGCGGGCATTGTGACCGACGAAACTTGGCAAAAGGATGCCACAGAAAGCAAAAAGCAGCCGAAATAAAAGGAGCATCTGTGTATAAGTTAATTAAAACAGAATTTATAGAACGTTTTCGTTAAGCCAAAAGAGCAGAGCGATGCTTGCATCGGCTATGCCTTGGCGAGAAAACGAGCATGAAAATGAACATCCCTTAACATTAACAGACTTTCTGCTTTGAACGCAAAACTTTACACTTTATTCATTCTGCTCGCACTTCCCTTCAGTGCTCAGGCCGATGTGGAAGCCCTGCAGTCCGTTTCAGTCGAAGGAGCCGACAAAATGACATTCGGTCCTTCTCCTGACGCAGCTTATTCCAATCCATACAAAGTTGTGCTCACGGGAGTTAACGGCACGGTTTTCACAGAGGATAACCTCCCGGCAGAATTGACCGATTTCCGTGTCGAATGGGACGTGAAAGGTTTCCAGACCGCCAACGACCAGACCGGCCAGTACTGTGACTCCTACGGTGCGTTCAGCGTTAACGGCGAAGGCAAAGTAGCCACAACGTTCGAACTCCGCAACACGCCGATGAATTTCTACGGCCGCATGGTGGCCCAGGTGACCTGGAACGGCAAAACGGTCACCGGCAGCAAGTATGTCGTAGCCTTAGGCAACACCCGGAAGGGCATGACTCAGGTTTTGCCCCAGGCTGGCTATCCTGTCGATTTCAGCGACTACGACGATGCCGTTGTGGAAGCACCAGGCAACAGTATCCTCTTCGGCGGCTGGGGCCTCGACGGCAGCGACAGCGGCAAGTCGGCCCTGCTCCGCAAGGACAGCGACGGCACCAAGTACATCCGTATCACTGCCGCTACGGCCAAAAAGTCACACGTTTTCAACCAGAACCTCGCCACACCTCAGGGACAATATACCTTCCGCACCCGGATGCGTTTCAATGCCAAGGGAGCCGTCGTGACCTTCACTTCGGGCTATCCTATGTGGCAGTCTAAAAACTACACGTGTCCCATCACGCTGGAATTCACGGGGGCGGGCCTGACGCTCAACGGCACATCCCTCAAACTCAACGGCACAGCTGCAGCGTTCAAGACGGGCGCATGGTACGACATCGAACTGATGGCCGACAAGACCACAGAACACTGTTATGCGCGTGTGTGGGACACCTCCGGTACACTGCTCGGCGAGACCGAAAGCATCGCCTGGGCCGAGACCTCCAGTCCCACCTATTTCAGCATCGGGTTCTCCAACTCCAATACGGGAACGGTCGATTTGGCATCCTGCTCCTGTGTGTGCGACAGCGACCATGTGGCCCGCAAGTTCACCTATTCGGTCGAAGCCGGATATATATATAATATGGAGATAACCTATCAGGGAACGCTCACAACCGGCTATTGGAACACCGACCTGGCAGGCTACACCCTCGGCACCAACACCGACTATAAGAAATCGTCCTATCAGATTGCAGCTGTCTCGGCAGAGATAGAACTCCAGGTGGCTGCAGCCGACGCCACCAGTGTGGCTAAGGTGGGCGAGATAGTGCTCACCAAGCAGGCTAAACGTTCACCCCGCAAGAAACCCGTGGTTCACCACATCGGCGACTCCACGTCGGCCAATAAGGGTTCGTGGGCCTATACACTGGGTGGCAACTACACCACGGAATATCCCGAGCTGGCGGCCCTCTGTGACTTCAGCAACCGCGGACGCGGCGGCCGTAATCTGAGCACCTATTACACACAGGGCAATCTGGCAGCTGTGTTGTTGGATATCTATCCCGGCGACATCGTCGTACTTGGCAATATGGGTACCAACGGCATGGGAGCTTCGTTCGAGGAGGATGTGAACCTCTATCTCAATGCGGCCGAGGCCATGGGTGCCAAGGTTGCGCTCAATTCCTATACGCCCCACGGCTGTGTGAGTTCCTGGGCGGGCAGATACAATTCTGAAACCCAGACCTTCAACGCCTATCGTACGGACAGTTATGATGTCATCATCCGCAAAGTGGCTGAAACGCGTGCCGCTTCCGATGCGAATTATCTCGGCTTCATCGAGATAGGTATGAATGCCGATGCCATCTTCAACGCCTACGTCAGTGACTATGCGGCCAACGGCTTTGCTTCGCGCGATGCTGCCGCCCAGGCCATCATCTCCTGTTTCTCCGACCACAATCACTACAGCGAGAATCCCCTGGCCTGTACGTTGATGCTGGCCGGCTACAAGACCACAGAGACGCCCGGTATCGTGGCTCAGCTCATCCGGTTGCTCAATTCGGCCGCCTCGCTCTCGATGGTCCCTTTCGGTCAGACCCCCTTCCCGTCAGGAGAGGGCAGGGGGACAACCTATAACCTCTCCGGTCAGAAACTCTCCTCCATCACAGCCCCCGGCCTCTACATCGTGGACGGTCATTCCCGGCTGGTGAAATAAAGTTTCAGAAAATCAAAAGCGCCCCGCAATCCGACTGTTTATGGGATTGCGGGGCGTATTGTTTTAAGGCCGGGATTATTTTTCTGCCAGGAGCTGTTCGGCCTTTCCGAGAGCGAGGTTGATGTTGGCACACACGTTCTCTTTGCCGATGATATCGAAGAAGCGGGCGTGGCGCAGCTGTTCGTAAACCTTGGGCTTGACACCCGACAGGATGATGCGGATGCCTTCGTTCTGGCTCATCGTGCAGAGGTTGGTGAGATTGTGGATGCCGGTTGAATCTACGAAGGGAACCTTGCGCATGCGGATGATTCGTACCTTAGGACGGTTGGGATGGGACAGCGACCCCATGATTTCCTCAAAGCGGTTGCCCGCACCGAAGAAGAAGGGACCGTTGATCTCGTAAACCTCCACACCTTCGGGGATAATGAGGTGTTCGACAGCTCCCATGTCGAGGTCGGAACTTTCTGATGTTGGGTCAATCTCACGTTTCACCTCGGTAATCTCTGTCACTTCCATCACGCGGCGCATCAGCAGCAGGCAGGCCACAATCATGCCCCATTCGATGGCGATGGTGAGGTCGAAGATGATGGTGAGCAGGAATGTAATCCAGAGGATGACGACATCGCCCTTGGGATTCTTGAGGATGGAGGTGAACGAACGCCAGCCGCTCATGTTGTAGGAAACGATGACGAGTACGCCCGCCAGACAGGCCATCGGGATATACTGAGCCAGCGGCATCAGGAACAGGAAGATGAGCAACAGAACGACCGCATGGACGATGCCGGCCACAGGGGTGCGTCCGCCGTTGTTGATGTTGGTCATCGTGCGGGCGATGGCTCCGGTGGCGGGAATGCCGCCGAAGAGGGGAGAGGCGATGTTGGCCACCCCCTGGGCGATAAGTTCCGTGTTGGAGTCGTGACGGTCGCTGATTACACCGTCGGCAACGGTAGCCGAGAGCAGCGACTCGATGGCGCCGAGGATGGCAATGGTGAGAGCCGGAGCAACGAGCCCCTTGACGGTGAGCCACGAAAGTTCAGGCACCTGTGCGCCGGGTATCTGGTTCGAGATCTGGAAGCGGTCGCCGATGGTCTCGATACTGGTGACTCCGGCAAACTCCTTGAGCAGCAGGGCCAGCACCGTCATCAGGATGATGGCTACCAGCGACCCCGGAATCTTTTTTACTACTTTGGGCGTGAAGATAATCACGAGGATGCTGAGCACGCCAATGAGGGCGCTCCACGGGTCGATGGTGGAGAAATGACGGAAGTAGCAGCCCCATTTCTCGATAAAGTCGGAGGGAACGTTGTCGATGCTCAGGCCCAACAGGTCCTTGATCTGTGTCGTGAAGATGGTCACGGCGATACCGCTTGTGAAGCCAACCACGATAGGATAGGGGATGTACTTGATGATGGTGCCCAGATGAAGCAGGCCGAGCAGGATGAGGAACACACCCGCCATGAGGGTGGCAATGGTGAGACCCTCCATGCCGTACTGCTGGATGATGCCGTAGATGATGATGATAAAGGCGCCCGTGGGACCGCCAATCTGCACGCGGCTGCCGCCCAAGACAGAGATGAACAGGCCGGCAACGATGGCGGTTATGATACCCTTCTCGGGAGAGACACCTGAGGCAATGCCGAAAGCAATGGCGAGCGGAAGGGCTACGATGCCCACAATGATACCCGCCATGAGGTCAGCCATGAAAGTTTTCCGGTCATAGTGACGAATTGTTGACCAGAGTTTCGGTTTGAATACTAAAGATGTTTTCACTATTTTATTTGAATACTGTTTGATTATTTGCCTTGATGAATGGTTACCATGGTAGCTCCGCCGCCGTAGTTTTGGTAGGAGGCGTCGTTGGCGGTGCAGGCAGGATAGAAGCGGCGCAGTTCTGCCAGCAGTTCCTTGCGGAGCACGCCTTCGCCCTTGCCGTGAATGAACACGATGCGGCGGCCCAGTTCGTGGATATGGGCATTCATAGTCTTGTGGAACACAGAGAGCTGGTACTGCAGAATGGATGCGGCATCCATGCCTGCCGTAGAGTCAATCAGGGCGTCGATGTGGAGATCCACCTCCATGGGCTCGACCTGAGGCCAGGGTTTCGCGGGCTTGGCGGGAGTCTGACGGTGTTCGGCAGCCGCAGGACGGTTGGCTTTCACGTCACGGGTCTTCTCGCGTATGCCCTCGGCGATACGTTTCTCGTCGAGCACCATGGGAAGCCAGGGACGCCCGTCGCGCACCACAGCCTGCAGCAGGGCAGGTGTGTCGAAGTAGTCGTTCTCGGTGAAGGCGTGTAGTTTCCAGAACCGATCGGCATTCAGGCGGATGTCGATGTGCATCGGGCTCTGGAGTTTGAATGTTTTGGCGGGTTTGTAGGCCAGAAGCTGGAGTGCCAGATGCTCGAGTTCCTCCAGTTCGCTGTGAGCTACCGTAAAGAGCCGCATCTTGGTGTTCGCTTCGATGCTGCCTGCCAGTTTGAAGGTCTGTGCCGTCTTGCCTTTGTCGCCGTTGCTGAGCAGAAGGTAGGTGAGCTGGTAGTTGCTGTCGTTCACCAGGAAACACTCGAAATCCGATTCCGATAGATGTTTGAGGTCAACGGGCAGAAAGGCCAGCGAGACGGAGAGTGTATCGCCGGCAGCATCTTCCTTCAGGGGGGCATGGCCTTTTTCTACCGGCAGCTCCGACCACTTGGGCGTGACGGGAACGGCAGTTGCGGGTTCTTCTGCTTTCACCGGCTCCGGTGCCTTTTTGGTGTCCGAAAACTCCTGCGAACCGCGCATCGCGCTGTCCGGCAGACTGCGGGGAGGTGCCTGTTTGGCATGAACGTGTCCGCGGGCCCTTTCATCGGCTTCGTCCGAAACGACCACAAGTTGGGAAATAAGGCACGGAATTTCGAATCCGTCCTCATCCTCCACCATCGCCGTGTCCTTGCCGCGAAAGGCGGTCACCCGACCTCCTCCGACGGCATCCAGAAATCTTACTTTATCTCCTATTTGTACCATAGTTTGTCATTTTTGCGGTGCAAAAATAGAGTAAATTTTTTAAATATCCAAGAGTTGTTTTGTTTTTTAAGAAAAAAATGTGTATTTTTGCACCCATGAAAACGATGAATCCCAGAAATATCGCCATGCGCGACTACGATTACGTGCTTCCGGACGAGCGGATTGCGAAGTATCCGATTGCCAATCGCAACGAAAGCAACCTGCTTGTTTACCGCGCAGGTAAAATCGAACAGAAACATTTCTTCGACCTGCCGGGCGAGATTCCCGCCGGGGCGATGATGGTGTTCAATAATACGAAAGTTATCCAGGCACGCCTCCATTTCCGCAAAGAGACGGGTGCCCTCATCGAGGTCTTCTGTCTCGAGCCGGAGGCACCCCGCGACTATGCTCTGAATTTTGCCTGCGCGGACGAATGTGTGTGGACCTGTCTGGTGGGCAACAGCAAGAAGTGGAAAGACGGACCTCTGTGGATGGATGTCGAGGTGGATAAGGTGAAGGTGCGGTTCTGTTGCGAGCGTGTCGGCGAGACGGGCGCCAGCCAGAAGATCCGTTTCCGATGGCAGGCTTCCGACGGTTCACAGGTCAGCTTTGCCCAGATTCTCGATGCCATCGGCGAGCTCCCCATTCCTCCCTATCTCAACCGTGACACTGAGGAGAGCGACAAACGGACCTATCAGACCGTCTATAGCCGGATTAAGGGCTCGGTGGCGGCTCCCACCGCCGGACTGCATTTCACCGACCGCGAACTTGCTGCACTCAAGGAGAAAGGTGTTTCACTCCAGTACCTTACCCTCCATGTGGGTGCCGGTACGTTCCGTCCCGTCAAAAGCGAGACGATTGAGGGTCACGACATGCACACCGAGTTCATCTCCGTGCCACGCGAGGTAATTGCCAGTCTGTTGGCCCAGGTGAAACGCAATGGTGTGATTGTGGCTGTGGGTACGACATCGGTCCGCACCCTCGAGTCCTTATATTATATAGGAAATAAGACAAAGGCAAACCCCGAGGCCCATGCCGATGATCTTGTGGTCCGCCAATGGGAACCCTATGAGGGCCAATGGGACCTTTCGCTGGAGGAGGCTCTCGGGAGCATCCTCGATTATCTCGACCGCCACACGATGTCCAACCTCGTCACTGCCACGCAGATTCTCATTGCCCCCGGGTTCCACTACCGTCTTGTGCGCGGAATGGTCACCAATTTCCATATGCCCCAATCCACTTTGCTGCTGCTCGTGTCGGCCTTTGTGGACGGTGCCGATGTGGAAGGGCCGCACTGGCATGAGATCTACCGCTACGCCATGGACCACGGGTTCCGCTTTCTTTCTTACGGTGACAGCAGTTTACTGATGCTTTAG
>CAJOOX010000019.1 GCA_905236195.1 uncultured Bacteroidales bacterium | reverse complement strand
CTCCAATGCCTCTTTGGGGGAGGCATTATAAATTGCGTCCGAGTTTCCCAGACGATGGGTATGCACGTCCGTCGGAAGATCGAATACAGCTCTTTGCATCCTGCATTTCTCGTTTTAACGGGTGCAAATATACATAAAATCTGCGACATAGATGGTATTTTATGCAAAAAAGTTGCGAGTTTGATGAAAAAGCACTATCTTTGTCCCCGAAAATACATACTTTTACAGATTAAACATCCTATAACTTTGATACATATCAACGATACATTGGTTAGTGAAGACCTGCTCGACGAAGCCTTTTGTTGCGACCTCGAACAGTGCAAGGGTGCTTGCTGTTTCTCGGAAGGGGAGAGCGGAGCACCATTGGAAACAGAAGAACTGGCTCTTCTCGACAAAGCCGTTCCCATTGTCTGGGACGAACTCACACCCCGCGCCCAAGAAGTGATACATAGCCAGGGTGCCTATTTCAAGGACAAAGCCGGTGACTGGGTTACCTCCGTAGTCGAGGACCGCGACTGCGTGTTTTGCACATGGGCTCCGAGCGGCATGTGCTACTGCGCCATTGAGAAAGCTTGGCGCGAGGGACGATTCGATTGGATGAAGCCTGTTTCGTGCCATCTCTACCCCATACGCCTCAAACGTATTGGTGACTACACAACCGTCAATTATGACCGCCAGGACAAAATGTGCGGCTGCGCCCACAAATTGGGAAGAAAACTCAACATAAAACTTTATCAGTGTCTGCGTTCGTCTCTGGTACGCAAGTTTGGTGAAGACTGGTATTCGCAACTTGAAAATGCTGCCGAAGCATGGAAAGAAATGCATTTTTAAAGGGCAAAAAATGCGCATTTTCATGCTTAAATACTTAAAAATGCGTCTAAAAATAAAAAAAATATCACAAAAGTACCGGATTCTGAAAAATTTGTGTTATCTTTGTTCAGATTTTTTTGATGAGTTAATGCATTTGCAATGAGTGTAGATTTCAAAAACAAACTCAAAGATTTGCGCATTTTGATTGCAAAGCTTCAGCAACGCTGCCTGCAGGCTGAAACCCACGCCAATGAACTTGACCGACAGCTCGGTCAGGCAAAAGAAAAGGTCAGCGAACTTGAGGCCGAAAACAAAGAACTCCTCGAAAAATACAAGAGTCTGCAGGCGAGTGCGACTTTGATGAACGGCAGCAATGCCGACATTGACGCTCTCAGGAGGCAGTATCTTGAAATGGTGAATTTGGTTGATGATTGCATCGCTAAGCTGGAACAACGTAGCTGAGCCTCTGTAATCTATTAAAGCAATAACAACTCGACAATGGCCGACGATACTGTTCGCATCCGTGTCTCCGTGGGTGGCCCCGATATGCCCCTCTATGTCCATCCGGACGAGGAGCATGTCACCCGTGAAGCGGCCCGTATGCTTCGCGAACGCTTTGAGACCTACTCCCGCAAGTATCGCGGTTCCAATCTGAAGAGCGATTTCTTCCTGTCAATGGCAGCCATTGATGTAGCCAAACGCTACGTCGAGCTCAACGAGAACAGTAATGCTGAAGCTGCCGGCAGCGAACTTGACAGCATCATTGGCGAACTTGATGCTTTCCTCCATTGATTCCACCATTCACACAGATACCTTCTTCCAGCCTGAATCTTCTTCCGCAACCCCTATTTTTTTACATAAACCTTTACAATTTTTCAACACTACATGATTAATATAACATGGATAGTGATAGCAGGCATCGCAGGAATCCTCGTAGGAGGAGCTGTGGTGTTTGCCATCTGGAACTGGGTATTGGGCAAAACCTACAACAATACCCTCGATGAAGCAAAGAAATCTGCCAACGTACTCAAAGAACAGCGACTCCTGGAAGCGAAGGAACACATCTCCAAGATGCAGGCCGATTTCGACCGTCAGGCGTCACAGCGCAATCAGAAGATTCAGCAGAACGAACAGCGCATCCGTCAGCAACAGCAGATGATGCAGCAAAAACAGACCGAACTCGATCGCCGCATTGCCGACAACGACCGTCAGCGCGAAAACTTGGGCAAACAGCTCGAAATCGTAGAGCAGAGCCGTCAGGAAGCCGAAAAACTGCAGCAGGAAGGCCGACAGGTACTCGAACAGATTGCCGGCTTAAGTGCCGAGGACGCTAAAGCAAAACTGATCGAAGGGCTGAAGGACGAAGCCAAGACCGAGGCCGCCAGCTACATCAACGAAATTATGGACGAGGCTCGTCTCACTGCCAACAAAGAAGCCAAGGCCATCGTCATCAAGACCATCCAGCGCGTCGCTTCGGAAACCGCTGTCGAGAATGCTGTCACAGTATTTCACATCGACAACGATGAAGTGAAGGGCCGCATCATTGGCCGCGAAGGCCGCAACATCCGAGCTCTTGAGGCCGCTACCGGCGTGGAAATCATCGTCGACGATACGCCTGAAGCCATCGTTCTTTCCTGTTTCGATCCCGTACGTCGCGAAGTAGCCCGCCTGGCGCTCCACCAGCTGGTGCTCGACGGCCGCATTCACCCTGCCCGTATCGAGGAAGTCGTAGCCAAGGTACGCAAACAGCTCGAAGAGGAAATCATCGAGACCGGCAAACGCACAGCCATCGACATGGGCGTGCACGGCCTGCATCCCGAACTCATTCGCATGATCGGCAAAATGAAATACCGCTCGTCCTATGGTCAGAATCTTCTGCAGCACGCCCGCGAAACAGCCAACCTCTGCGCCATCATGGCTGCCGAGCTGGGGCTCAACGTCAAAAAAGCCAGACGTGCCGGGTTGCTCCACGACATCGGCAAGGTGCCGGATGACGAACCAGAATTGCCACACGCTCTGTTGGGTGCCAAACTCGCCGAAGAGTACAAGGAGAAGCCGGACATTTGCAACGCTATTGCCGCCCACCACGACGAGTGCGAGATGAACACGCTCATCGCTCCTATCGTTCAGATCTGCGATGCGATTTCTGGTGCACGTCCCGGTGCACGCCGCGAAATTGTTGAGGCCTATATCAAGCGTCTCAACGATCTCGAAAAACTCGGACAGAGCTATCCCGGTGTGGTCAAGACCTACGCTATCCAGGCCGGCCGTGAACTCCGCGTCATCGTCGGTGCCGACAAGGTGGACGATGCCGCTGCCGAGAAACTTTCCACCGAGATAGCTACCAAGATCCAGAAGGAAATGACCTATCCCGGACAGGTCAAGATTACCGTTATTCGCGAAACTCGCGCTGTCAGCTACGCTAAATAATGGAAAAACTCAAAGCCGATATTGAACCCGTTGTAGTCGATGCTGTGAACGGGTCACCTGTGCAGTCTGCTCCCCTCCCGGAAGCGGATTTGCCGGTGATTCCCGACGGAGACGATCCGCATAGTCTGTGCCATGCCTGCCGTCAGGACAAGCCGCTCATGGTTTACGATTGGATGCATGATGCTCCCGAAACCGTCGCCGAATGCGACTACGTAGAGGTTCAATTCAAAAATACGCGCAAGGGATATTACCTCAACGACCAGCATCTGGAGCTTCACAAAGGCGACATCGTGGCTGTTGAGGGTACCCCCGGCCATGACATCGGCGAGGTTACTCTGACGGGGTATCTGGTTCATCTTCAGATGAGGAAATCCAATTACCATTTCGATGATCCCAATGCCACCAAGCATGTGTTCCGTCTGGCTAAACCAGGAGATATGGAACATTATCGAGAAGCCAAGGCCAAGGAACACGATACGATGCTGCGTTCGCGACAGATCGCCGAGGACCTCCATCTCGAAATGAAGATTGGCGACGTTGAATATCAGGGAGACGGCAACAAAGCCATCTTCTACTATATTGCCGACGGACGTGTGGATTTCCGACAGCTCATCAAGGTGCTTGCCGATGTCTTCAAGGTCAAAATCGAGATGAAACAGATTGGAGCACGTCAGGAAGCCGGACGCATCGGAGGCATCGGTCCCTGCGGCCGCGAACTTTGCTGCGCCAAGTGGACCACGAGGTTCCAGAGCGTAGGAACGGCTGCCGCCCGATTCCAGGATCTCAGCCTTAACCCCCAGAAACTCGCAGGACAGTGTGCCAAACTCAAGTGCTGCCTCAACTATGAGGTAGACTGTTACATGGAGTCGTCCAAAGAACTGCCCGGCAAAGAGATCCAGCTCCAGACTATGGATCAGGAATACTTCCTCTTCAAGAACGATATCCTCGCCAAGACACTGACCTATTCCACTTCCAAAGACGGACCGTTCAATACCGTCACCATTTCAGCCAACCGTGCATGGGAGGTTTACAACATGAACAAACGGGGACAGAAACCCGACAAATTGTCATTGGAAGACGGAGAACATGAGGAGATTCCCCAGTTCACCGATGGGGTGGGTGACGAGGCCCTGACGCGTTTCGACCGCCATAAAAAGAAGAAGAAATCACGCGGCCACGACCGCCACGACCATCATGACCGCAAGGGCGGACATCAGGTCAGACCCCAGGGCGCACCTGCCGGTCAGACTGACGGTTCGAACTCCCAACCTTCACCTCATCCCGACAAAGAATGAAGTCTCTGCGCTATACACTTCATGCTGCAGGAGTATGTTTCGGCATACTCCTGTGGCTTGCGTCCTGTTCATTCCATACGAGATACAGCGAATCTGCCCAGGTTCCCACTTCAGGCTGGCTGCTTCAGGACACCCTCTTCTTCCCTGTCCAAGTTGTCGACAGCGCCACTGTTGTCGATCCGATTGCCATCCACATGCCTTACTCTTTAAACCTCGGGGTCCGGCACACCAACGAATTCCCCTATCAGACACTCCGCCTCCAGCTCAGCGTGGAGTACCTTGATGAGAACGACAGACCTATTGCCACACTTATCACTCAGGACATCCTGGCGCCGCTCACCGACGACGAAGGTAAATGGAACGGACGCACCTGGGGTTCTTTCTATGAGAAGGAACTGACCATCTCTCCCCTCTCTCTCTCGTTCCCCAACCCGGGGACCTACCGCATCCTGCTCCTTCCCAAGCCCCAGCAGGCTCCCCTTCCCGGTTTGGAATCCCTTACGCTCACCATCCCCGATTGACGGTTGGTTCGTTGAGAAATAATCCCTTTTCGTTGAAACTACCTTAAAAAACATTAAACCGCCATCGTGGTGGTTAAACTTTCAAACCTGAACTCGTCTTAATTTCGTAATTTCAATAATATATTTATATATGAATAAGATTTTAACTGTTCTCGTGGCATCGTTCACGGCAATCTCTGCTTCCGCACAGGAAAAGACATGGAGTCTGAGCGACTGCATAGCCTATGCCAGGGAGAACAACATTTCCGTACAGCAGGCCAAACTCACCGCCGAGAGCTCCAAGGTCGATATCAAACAGAGCAAGGCGGCTCTTTTCCCTACGCTCACATTCTCTACGACCCAGCAACTCGGCTTCCAGAAAATTGAAAGTCAGGACCTTGCCACCAATGTCACCGGCGCTAAGAATCCCACCTATACTGGTTCATACGGCATCAATGCTAACGTAACGCTCTTCGATGGCGGTGCCAACTGGCGCACCATCAAGAGCAATAAACTCTCCCACGAAGCCGATGAACTTAACGCCGAGAAGACCGCCAACAGCATCGAACTGAGAATCATCCAGGCTTATTATCAGATTCTCTATGCCCATGAGGCTGTAAACACCAACGAGGAAATTGTCAAGGTGGCCGAAAAGGAACTCACCCGGACGCAGGAACTGCTCAAGGTCGGCAAAGGTTCCAAAGTGGATGTGGCCCAGATGGAGAGCCAGTATCAGCAGAATCAATACACCCTGGTCAATGCCCGCAACACCGAGGCTGCCAATATCCTCGCGCTCAAGCAGTTACTCCAACTGGGCACTGAAGAAGATTTCTCCATCGATTATGTCAATTATGGCACCCAGGATGTCATGGGGCTCATCCCCACGGTTGAGGACGCACAGGCTCAGGCCCTCGCCAACCTGCCCGATGTGAAAGCAGCCGAGGCAGATGTCCAGGTAGCCGAACTCAAGGAGAAAATTGCGGCCGGCGGTTATTACCCCACTCTGTCATTGGGCGCCAACATCACCACCAGCAACGGCAACACTTATTCAGGAGACTTCTCCCAACAGGTCAAAGACCACCTCCGCGAGACCATTGCCCTCACCCTCAGCGTACCCATCTGGGACGGCTACAAGACACGGGGCTCTGTATCCAAAGCCCGCATTAACACCGCCAATGCAGAACTGGCTCTCGCCGATACCCGGCTCGAACTCAACAATACGATTGCCGACCTGCATCTCGACATCCAGTCGGCCCAAGCCCGCTATCAGAGCGCCGTCACGTCGGAGGCTGCCGCCAAGGAGAGTTTCGAACTCATGGAAGGCCGCTACAATGTAGGTCTCGAGAGCATCATCGACCTCCTCACCGAGAAAAACAAATATCTCCAAGCCCGTCAGGAAACACTGCAGTCCAAATACACTGCCCTGCTCAACCTCCGGCTTATGGACTTTTATACTGGAAATCAATAATTAACAGATCCGATATTTCGATATAACGACATACCGATATTCCGATATCCCGAAAAAAATAAAAAACAATGAAATCTCACGCTTTATTCATCGCTGCTGCCGCCCTTCTGCTTGCATCCTGCGGCAACCGCAACTATCAGGTGACCTATAAAACTGAAAACGTTCAGAAAGGTGAAATCACCACCTCCGTCACCGCAACAGGCACCGTCGAGCCGGTCACCTCAGTAACCGTCGGCACCCAGGTATCCGGACTTATTTCCCACATCTACGTCGATTATAACGACGAGGTCAGGAAAGGGCAGGTCATTGCCGAACTCGACCGTACGACCCTCTCCAATTCGCTCACCACGGCCCAGCGCAATCTCGCCTCGGCCAAAAGCGACTATGATTATCAGAAAAAGAATTTCGAACGCATGACCGAACTCCATGACAAACAGTGGATTTCGGACGATGAATACGAAAGCGCACGTCTCGCCTATGAGAAGGCTCTCAATTCTTATGAGAGTTCCAAACTCCAGGTATCGACTGCCCAGACCAATCTCGGCTACGCCACCATCACCTCCCCCATCGACGGTGTCGTCCTCTCGCGTGCTGTCGAGGAAGGACAGACCGTGGCTTCTGCCATGACCACTCCTACCCTCTTCACCATCGCCCAGGATCTCACCGACATGCGTGTCATTGCCGACGTCGATGAAGCCGACATCGGAGGCGTGGTCAAGGGACAGCGCGCCACCTTCACCGTTGATGCTTTCCCGAATGATTCGTTCGAGGGAACGGTGACTCAGGTGCGCCAGGAAGCCACCACATCCAGCAACGTTGTCACCTACGAAGTCGTTATCTCGGCTCCCAACCCCGACCTCAAGCTCAAACCCGGACTCACCGCATCAGTCACCATCTATACGCTCGAACGCAACGATGTGCTCTCCGTTTCGGCCAAAGCCCTGCGCTGGGAACCCAAACAGACCACCGTCGGCGAGAACGACATTATCGAGGATGCCCCCGGTGCCAACCACAAACTTTGGACCCGCGAAGGCAACACCTTCAAGGCCTATCCCGTCGAGACAGGGGCCTCTAACGGCGTGACCACAGAGATTCTCTCCGGTGTGCCCGAGGGATTCGAGGCCATCAACGAGGCAGTCATCAACCAGGGTGAAACCGAGGCTCAGGAAGAAGCTGCCTCCAATCCCTTCATGCCCGGCCCCCGCAACAACAAGAAAAGCGGTTCAAAATAAAATTCCCGATTATGAAAACTAATCATGTAGTTATCGAACTCCAGGACGTGCGCCGCGACTTCAAGGTAGGCGACGAAATCGTCCACGCCCTCCGCGGGGTGTCCTTCAAGATTTATGAAGGAGAGTTCGTCACCATCCAGGGCACCTCGGGGTCCGGCAAATCCACCCTGCTCAACCAGCTCGGATGTCTCGACACCCCCACTTCGGGCGAATACCTCCTCGACGGTGTGCCTGTCCGCAAGATGGGCAAGAACCAGCGTGCCAAACTCCGCAACCGCAAGATAGGCTTTATCTTCCAGAACTACAATCTCCTGGCCAAAACCACAGCTGTCGAGAACGTCGAGCTGCCCCTTATGTACAACGCCAAGGTCAAGGCGTCCGAACGCCGCGAACGTGCCATACGGGCCCTTCAGGCCGTAGGTCTCGGCGAACGTCTCTACCACAAGTCCAACCAGATGTCGGGCGGTCAGATGCAGCGTGTAGCCATTGCCCGCGCCCTCGTCAACGACCCCACCATCATCCTGGCCGACGAGGCCACGGGAAACCTCGACACCCGCACGTCGTTTGAGATGCTCGTTCTCTTCCAGAAACTCTATAACGAGGGACATACCATCATCTTCGTGACCCACAATCCCGAAATCGCCCAATACAGCTCCCGCAACATCTTCCTCCGCGACGGTCAGATCAAGGAGGACCGCGAGAACGAGCACATCCTCGATGCTGCCGAAGCCCTGGCTAAAATCCCCGTCCCCAAAGACTGAATATTGGACGATTGGACTTTTTTACCATTGTACAACTAGCCAAGTAAATGGTCAAATCGTAAAATGATCAAATTAAAACATGAATTTTATCAATCTTCTCAAGGTTGCCGTCAAGGCCCTTGCCAACAATAAATTCCGCTCGTTCCTTTCCATGCTGGGCATCATCATCGGCGTGGCTGCCGTCATCGTCATGATGGCCATCGGACAGGGTTCCAAGGAGAGCGTACGCAAAAACATCTCCCAAATGGGCACCAACATCATCATGATACGACCCGGTGCCGATATGCGAGGCGGCGTACGTCAGGATCCCTCAGCCATGCAGACCCTCAAGATGGAGGACTACGAAGCCATCAAAAACGAGACGCAGTACATCACCTACGTCTCGCCCGAAGTGTCTTCATCAGGACAGGTCATTTACGGATCCAACAACACCAATACATCGGTCTATGGCGTTGACCCCGAATATCTCGACATCAAACAGTGGGAACTCTCCGACGGTGTGTCGTTCACCGAGGCCGACATCAACTCTGCCGCCAAGGTGGCCCTCGTCGGAAAGACCGTCGTCGACGAACTCTTCCCTGAGGGTGGCGACGTGATTGGCAAAACCATCCGTTTCAAGAGCTACCCCATCCGTATCATCGGCATCCTCAAGTCCAAAGGCTACAACTCCTTCGGTATGGATCAGGACAACCTCATCCTCATGCCCTACACCTCGGTGATGAAACGTATTCTGGCACAGACCTACCTCTCAACAATCAACTGTTCCGCCATTACCGAGGAGATGACCGACCAGGCCATCGAGGAACTTACTGCGATCCTGCGTCGCAACCACAAGCTCAAGGACGGTGACGACGACAACTTCACCATCCGCTCGCAGCAGGAGATGATGGAGACGATGTCCAGCACCATGGACTCCATCACCATCATCCTCGTCGTGGCTGCCGCCTTCTCGCTCCTCGTTGCCGGCATCGGTATCATGAACATCATGCTCGTGTCCGTAACCGAACGTACCAAGGAAATCGGTCTCCGCATGTCGGTCGGCGCACGCGGTCTCGACATCTCGGCCCAGTTCCTCATCGAGTCCATCTTCATTTCCATCACCGGAGGACTCCTCGGCATAGGACTCGGCTTCCTCCTCTCGTGGGGTGCCAACGCCTTCTTCTCGCTGCCTACATCCGTACCCGCCTGGAGCATTGTTGTCAGCTTCGTGATATGCACCGTCATCGGTGTCCTCTTCGGCTACTTCCCCGCTCGCAAGGCTGCATCCCTCGACCCCATCGAGGCAATCCGCTACGAGTAACGGACAGTAAGTCCCCCTCCAAGAGGATTTAGAGGGTCTGCAAATCCCCGCGCTGTCCTCATGGATGGCACGGGGTTAATCGTCACGAAATCGCATCACCCGATGCAGCGGAGGCTTCCGAAACTGCCAATTCTTTGCCGCAATTTGCAGGAAGCTTTTGACGCT
>CAJOOX010000018.1 GCA_905236195.1 uncultured Bacteroidales bacterium | reverse complement strand
TTCAAAAGGGAAAATCGCTGAATGTTTGACCAAAATCGCAACTCTTAAAAAAAATTAAATTTTCAGATTGAAATAACGTTATTCCACAAAATAAACGTATATTTGTACGCAAAATTCGAAGTTTATGAAACATCTGTTTTCCTTGATACTGCTTTCTGTGAGTATCTCACTTTCCGCCCAACTGCGCTATGCGTCTGTCCGGCCTGGAGAAGTGTGGCTCGACACGGACGGGAAACCCATCCAGGCGCACGGCTTTCAGGTCGTGGCCACCGACAGCTGTTTCTATTGGTATGGCGAGAACAAAGAGTACACGACGCTCGGCTCCAACGTCTGGACGTGGGGCATCCGCTGCTACAAATCCTATGATTTCTACAACTGGCAGGATTTGGGGCTTATCATACCGCCCGATACGGCGGATGTGTTTTCCCCGCTGCACTATTCCCAGACCCTCGACCGTCCGCACATCATTTACAATGCCGCAACGCAGCGTTGGGTCTGCTGGATCAAGAGCATGGATGAGGACGGATATTTCGTCGTCATGGAGGCTGAGTCCTTTACCGGTCCTTATGCTTACGTCCGTTCCTTCCGCCCGGAGGGATTTGGGGTCGGAGATTTCGACCTTTATGTCGATGAAACGACCGGGAAGGCCTACGTATGGTTCGAACGTCCGCATTGGGAACTCATCTGTGCCGAACTGACCGGAGATTATCATGGTGTTACGGAAGTTTTTTCCCGCCATTTCGAAGGCCGCCGTCCGCCCTTCACCCGCGAGGCTCCCGCCCATTTTATCCGTGGAGGCCGTCATTACCTCTTCACCTCGGGTACAACGGGCTACAATCCCAACGAATCGATGGTAGCCGTCTTTGACGATTATCACGGGGAATACACCGAACTCGGCAATCCCCATCCGACCGATCCCTACAACCATTCATTCTGTTCGCAGATTACCGATGTTGTGAAGATTCCCGGCTATGATCTTTATATCGCTGTGGCCGACCGGTGGAAGCCCGAGACACTGAATACCGATATCCCCGCCAAGGATTTCGCCCACAGCATCGTCAAGTATAAAGATCACCGGCCCTTTCCGCCCGACTTTTCGGAGCCGCGTCCCAAGGACAAAAGCGGCAAGGTCCGTGTGGGCTGGGATGTGACCAGCGAAGCCCGTTATGTCTTCCTTCCCATCACGTTCCGCAACGGCAAACCCGAGATAGAATGGGTCGATGAGTGGAGCTTTGAGCATTGAACATTGAGAATATCCAAGTTAAATATTGCAGTCTGTATGAAAGAAATAACGTTTCAGCCGAAAGGCGTTTGTTCACGTATGATGACGGTCACTGTCGATGACAATGGCGTAGTGCAGGATTTACAGGTCATAGGCGGTTGCCACGGCAATCTGCAAGGCATCTCCGCACTGGTGCGCGGGATGAAGGTTGAGGATGTCATCAGCCGTCTTGACGGCATCCGTTGCGGTAACCGGCCCACCAGCTGTCCCGACCAGCTCGCCCAGGGGCTCAAAACTCTCAAATAGCCAATTAGTTAAATGGTCTAAAGTCTATAGTCCAATAGTCAAATCGTCCAATAGTCAAATCGCTGTGCCTATCCGTCTTCTCCCGACTCTGCTGCTGTATATCCTCTCGGTAGGCTATACTCCCGGTCCCGCCAATATTTTCAGTCTGAGCTGTTCGCTCCGTTACGGCCACCGCAAATCAATGCGTCTGTGGTACGGACTTCTCGCCGGCTTTACCATTGCGGCAACAACTGTGGTCATTATCTGCTGGGCTGTCGGTCCCGCGATTGCCGATTATGTCAAATGGATTAAATATATCGGAGCCGCCTATATCCTCTATCTTGCATGGACTATCTTCCGCAGCCGAGGCGACATCGAACCCAAAGGCGGCGAGTGTAATTTCCATACCGGCATGATTGTCCAGCTGACCAATGCCAAGATGATTGTCTTCGACTTCATGGCTGTAGGTATGTTTGTGATGCCCTATTCCCATAGACTGGTCGATTATCTCGATTTTGTATTCCTGCTTCTGCTCGCAGGCCCAGGCGGCAATCTCGCATGGATTATGGCAGGCGGATTCCTCAATCGTATCTTCCAGAGATACCGACTGCAAGTGGATATCGTTCTCTCCCTGTTGTTGGTAGCATGTGCGGTGATGATTGTATTATAAAAAAAATGAATAAAAAGATTCTCATATCGGATGCCATCCGTCAGGCATGTCCGCACTTTGTCGGTGCTGCCGTTGAAGCCACAGTGGTCAACAATCCCTATGCTGCCGGATTGTGGGAAGAGATTAACCGTCTCGACCGTGAACTGCAGGCCCGCTATACCACCGAGGATATCAAACTCATACCCGGTGTTGCAGCCACCCGTCAAGCCTATAAAAACCTGGGCAAGGACCCCAGCCGCTACCGTCCCAGCGGCGAACAGCTCATGCGGCGCATTCTGCAAGGGAAAGGGCTCTATCAGATTGACACGCTGGTCGATCTCGTCAACCTGGCCAGCATGAAATGGGGCTACAGTATCGGAGGTTTCGATGCCGACAAAATCTCCGGCGACACACTCACGCTCGGTGTGGGGGAGAAGGACGAACCTTACGAAGGTATCGGACGCGGACTCCTCAATATCGAACACATGCCCGTCTATCGTGATGCTGTTGGAGGCATCGGTACGCCCACCAGCGACAATGAACGTACCAAGATGAGTCTGCAGACCACCCGCATCATCGCCATCGTCAACGGTTACGACGGCAACACCGAAACCGTATCCGACACTGCCCGCATGATAGTGGACCTGGTCACCCGCTATTGTGATGCAAAAGATGTAAGTTGGGTGTTGTTTTAAACCCACAACCCCATCAACCCCATTAAAAAAGAAATGAAGAAAATAGCATTGATTACCGGCGCAACGAGCGGAATCGGCGAAGGCTGCGCCAGGGCATTTGCCCGGAGCGGCTACGACCTCATTCTCACAGGCCGCCGCAAGGAGTTGCTCTGTCAGCTCTGTGATAATCTCCGTGCCAGCGGTGCGGAAGTCGTATCTCTCGTCTTCGACGTGCGCGACCGCAAGGCAACCGAGGCGGCTCTGTCCTCTCTCCAGGGACGCTGGCGCGATATCGACGTTCTGGTCAACAACGCGGGCCTCGCCCTCGGTCTGGACAAGGAGTATGAGGGCAACCTCGACGATTGGGAGACGATGATTGACACCAATATCAAGGGACTGCTTACCATGACACGGCTCATTGTGCCCCGCATGGTGGAACGCAACCGGGGTCACGTCATCAACATCGGCAGTGTGGCGGGTGATGCCGCCTATGCCGGAGGCTCTGTCTATTGTGCCACCAAGAGCGCCGTCAAGGCCGTCACCGACGGGCTTCGTATCGATGTGGCCCACACTGCAGTACGTGTCACCAATATCAAGCCCGGACTGGTGGAGACTAACTTCAGCCGCGTGCGTTTCCACGGCGACAACGACCGCGCCGACAGCGTATATAAAGGCATCGAACCCCTCACAGGCGACGACATTGCCGACGTCGTGCTCTATGCCGCCAATGCGCCCGAACACGTCCAGATTGCCGAAGTCCTCGTCCTTGCCACCCACCAGGCCAACGGCACTGTCATTCACCGCGAAAACTAAATCCGTGCCGGAATCGGTGACGACCCTCTGATTCTGCGCTCCGCGATTTGTCGGCCTATTATGGAAGCGAAGCCTGAAAGCATAGCCAGTTCCGTCAGTTGATTCATAAAGTGTCAACTTGTTCCCGGAAAATCGGGCGACTGATTGACAAGTGTCAACTTGTTCCCGGAAAATCGGATGACTGATTGACAAGTGTCAACTTGTTCCCGGAAAATCGGGCGACTGATTGACAAGTGTCAACTTGT
>CAJOOX010000017.1 GCA_905236195.1 uncultured Bacteroidales bacterium | reverse complement strand
TGACACTTGTCAATCAGTCGCCCGATTTTCGGAGAACAAGTTGACACTTGTCAATCAGTCGCCCGATTTTCGGAGAACAAGTTGACAAAAATTTTTCCTCTATATGAAAATTATCAGGGAATCCAACGTATAGGATCGATACCGTGTTGTTCGAGATACTGGTTGGTCTTGACGAAATGGTTACAGCCGAACCATCCGCGATGAGCCGAGAGAGGCGAAGGATGGGGTGCTTCGAGCACGAGGTGGCGGCTGCGGTCGATGATGCGTCCTTTCTGCTGGGCATAACTGCCCCATAGTAGGAAGACGATGTGTTCGCGCTGGCGGGAAAGGGCATCGATGGCGGCATCGGTGAAGGTCTCCCATCCCTTGCCCTGATGGGAAGCCGGCTGTCCCTGCTGCACCGTGAGGGTGGCATTTAGCAGGAGCACGCCCTGGTCGGCCCAGAAGGAAAGATTACCGTGCGTACGGTCGATTTTTGTGCCGTATTCCGTCTCCAGCTCTTTGTAGATATTGAGGAGCGAAGGTGGCGGCTGGATGCCGTCCTGGACAGAGAAACACAAGCCGTGGGCCTGCCGCGGACCGTGATAGGGATCCTGTCCGAGTATGACCACTTTCACGCGGTCGAAGGGCGTGCGGTTGAATGCCTCGAATATGAATTTGCCGGGCGGATAGCAGACCGTCGTGGTGTAGGCCCGGCGCACAAAAGCGGTGAGCAGTTCGAAATAGGGTTTATCGAACTGCTCAGAGAGTACAAGCTTCCACGAAGGTTCAATTTTCACATCCATGGTGTCCGGTCGGTATTTCAATCAGATAGAGAGGACACGTAGCACCGTGAGAAGTTCCTCGTCGATGGGTTTGTCCTTCTTGATAGCCTTGGCAAAAGGTATGTTGACCACGTGGTCGTTGTGTATACCCATCATGACATTGCGCTGCCCTTCCTTAAGGGCCTCGATGGCTGCAAAGCCGAGACGGGAGGCCAGGATGCGATCGGCTGCTGTGGGCGAACCGCCACGCTGGAGGTGTCCGAGCACCGAGACACGCACATCATACTCGGGATATTCCTTTTTGACGCGTTCGGCAAGTTTGAGGGCGCCGCCTTCGGGACTCTCGGTAACAATAACCATCGCCGATGACTTCGACTTACGGAAGCCGTTGTCGACAAGGGCTTTGAGCTGGTCATACTGCGTGGCCACCTCGGGGATAATGGCATCCTCGCAGCCCGTGGCAATGGCTCCGTTGAGGGCCAGGAATCCGGCATCGCGACCCATCACCTCGATGAAGAACAGACGCTGGTGGGACGTGGCTGTGTCGCGGATTTTATCCACACAATCCATGATGGTATTCATCGCTGTATCGTAGCCGATAGTCATGTCGGTGCCGGCCAAATCGTTGTCGATGGTGCCGGGCAGGGCCACGATGGGCACATCGTACTCACGGGCCAGATTGGCTGCACCCGTGATAGAACCGTCGCCACCGATGACCACCAGGGCATCAATATCGTGACGCTTGAGGTTCTCGTAGGCTTTCTTGCGTCCTTCGGGGGTCTTGAACTCCATGGAGCGTGCCGTCTTGAGGATGGTACCTCCCTGCTGAATGATGTTGCTCACGTTTTGGGTCTGGAACTCGACTATCTGGTCTTCGATAAGGCCCTGATAGCCACGGTAGATACCCCACACGCGCATACCGGCATAGATAGCGGTACGCGTGACTGCACGAATGGCAGCGTTCATGCCGGGCGCATCACCGCCCGACGTCAATATACCAATACTTTTGATTTCCATATTATACTTTCTTCTGCAGCCGTTCGGCGACTGCGTTCATTAACCATTTGGGTGTGGAGGTTGCCCCGCAGATTCCGATCGTCTCTGCGCCCTCAGTCATCTCAGGCTTGAGGTCCTCAGGATGAGACACAAACCAGCTCTTGGGATTTGCCTGACGGCAGACCTCGAAGAGGGCTTTGCCGTTGCTGCTCTTCAGTCCGCTCACAAAGATCACCACATCGTTCTGCTCGGCAAAGGCACGGAGATGCGGGATGCGGTTGGCCACTTGGCGGCAAATCGTATCGAATGACTGGAAGTCGGCCGGATTCTGCATGCGGGAGGCAATCTCAGCGGTAAGTTTTTTGAAACGGTCCACCGGCATGGTCGTCTGGGAGAAGAGCCTCACTGGACGCGAGAAATCTACCTTGGTGATGTCCTCGTCTTCCTTCTCTATCACTATGGCGTTGCCGTCGGTCTGCCCCACGAGACCGTTGACCTCGGCATGACCGTTCTTGCCGAAAATGACAATCTGGGTGCCCTGACCGTGCTCAGCCTCGTAGATGCGGTGAATCTTGCGCTGCAGGGCGAGCACAACCGGGCAGGTGGCGTCGATGATCTGAATATCGTTATCGGTAGCCGTCCGATAGGTTGAAGGCGGTTCGCCGTGGGCACGCAACAGCACCTTGGCTCCGTGAAGACGGGCCAGATCCTCATGACCGATGGTGACGAGTCCTTTTTGCTGAAGGCGTTCCACCTCCTGGTTATTGTGGACGATATCGCCCAGACAGTAGAGTTGTGTGCCTTCGTTGAGCTGGTCCTCAGCCTTGCGAATGGCCGTCACTACCCCCGGACAGAATCCCGACTCGGGATCGACGCTCACTTTCATGCCTCAATCTTCGCTTTAGCCCAAGCAAGCAGCTGTTCGTTCTGCTGGGCGATGGTAAGATTGCTGTTGTCGAGCAGGAGCGCATCGCCGGCCTGTTTCAAGGGCCCCACTTCACGATGGGAATCCATATAGTCGCGTTCCTTAACATTCTGGAGCACCTCCTCGAAAGTGGATGTCTCGTCTCCCTTGCCGCGCAGTTCGAAGAGGCGCCGCTGGGCACGCACCTCGGCCGAAGCCGTCACAAAGACCTTGAGGTCGGCGTCGGGAAAGACGACGGTTCCGATGTCGCGTCCGTCCATCACGATGCCGCCTTCCTCGCCCATGGCCTGCTGGATAGCCACCATGCGCTCACGCACAAAAGGCAGGGCGGCAACGGGACTCACACAACTGCTCACTACCATGCCGCGAATCTCTGACTCGACATTCTCGCCGTTGAGCCAAGTGACCGGACGGCCCTCGGAGCCGGGCGTAAAGGAAATTTCAGCCTCGGGAAGATGCTGGCGGAGGGCTTCGGTATCGACCTCCTTCGTATCGGCATTCATCATGCCGGCACGCAATGCAAACAACGTCACAGCCCGGTACATAGCACCTGTGTCGATATAAACATAACCCAGCACTTTGGCCAGATGACGGGCCATTGTGCTTTTGCCACAGGAACTGTGGCCATCAATCGCAATTGTAATCTTTTTCATGCTGCAAAGATACTCCTTTTTAAAATAAAGACGGGCATTCTTTACAAAAGTTTAAGTTTTTTTAAAAGAACTGATAGGAAAGACCTATGTTGAGCGACCCGTCGACTGCGTTATAACGCGCATAGGCAGCCTGGAAAGAAAAGCCTCTGTACTTGAAGCCGCCGCCGAAAGAAAGTCCGCGCAGGAAACCGCCGCTGCCCGAAAACTCGCGCTGCCGCCGATAGTTGTAGGCCGCTGCGAACCAGAGGTTCTCATTGGCAATCCACTCGGCGCCGAAGTTCAAGTGAGTCAGAATCTGTTCGCCGCCAGTCCACTTGTGAAGCTGCCCAGAACCGTCCACATAACGGTCGTCCCAATCGAGGAGCTTGTAGGCTGTAACGGAAAGACAGAAGGGCAGATGTTCGAGTTCGTTGCTCCATCCGACCTGAATATCTGTGGGCATCTTGCAATGGCTGTCCTCGAAAGCTTTAAGCTGTCCGCCCAGTTCGGAGACTGTGACTGAGAGACTCGTTCCGTTGACCTCGTTGTAGTAGTTGAGACCAAGAGTGGTGGAAAGTGCAAAAGCCGAGTAACTTTCATATTTACTATATAACGCGCGCACCAGACCGCCCACACGCCAGCGTTCGCTCAGGGGGTAACCCGCGCCGCAGGAGAAGGCGATGTCCTGGGCCGAGAAGGTCCCGGTCGATACACCAGATTCATCGTAACCGTCGAAAGTGCCGTAGTTAAGATAACGTATGCTGCCCATCCAGCCGCCCAGTTCGAGGAAGCGTCCGCCCCAGGCCACATGACCGAGGTTCACGTCGGACACATAGTTCATATACCCGAGCGCCAGCTGTCCGTTCATCTCGGGACAGAGCAATGCAGGATTATCTTCAGCCAAGGCGACCTCCGGCTCGACAATTGAGACAGCAAGTCCACCCAATGCTGCAGCATGGGCCGAAACGGGGAGGGCAAGATAGCCGTAGTCGCCGGTCTCCTGTGCAAAAGTTGTACCGGCGGAGAGGAGCATCTGTAGGATTGCAATATTGAATCTTATCTTCATCCGAATTTAAATCTTCTGGTTGAATAACGCAAAAAATGACGTTTTTGTATGCAAAAGTAGGCCAATAATGTAAAAAAAACAATAAAAATACACTAAAAAACACTTTTTTTGGAAGATTTTGTCGTATTTGTCAAAAAAAAACATTACTTTTGCGAAGAATTTTAAGTAAAACAACATATATAAATTTAGATTCTAACCCCTAATGGAAACTAAGAAAGATCCAAAAGTAGATCTCGAGGGCAGAAAAACAACCGCGTTGTTGACAGGCCTCGTAGGAATTCTGGCGATTCTCTTCATTGCCTTTGAGTGGACGCAAACTACGTCGCGCAAGGGTAATGCCTTCCAGCGTAATGACGTAATCGAGGAGGAAGAGGAAATCGTTATGACGGTGCAGAACAACACTCCTCCCCCGCCGCCACCGCCGCCCATGCCTGATGTCATTGAGCAGCTCACCGTCGTCGAGGACGATGTTGAGATTGAGGAAGTCGAAGTACAGAGTGTTGAAGACGACAACAACACTGAGGTACAAGTGATGGACTTGAACGCAGATTCCGGACCCTCCGAAGAAGAGGAAGCCGATGCCAACCAGATCTTTACGGTCGTTGAGCAGAATCCTGAGTTCCCCGGTGGTGAAGCAGCTCTGATGCAGTTCATCAAGAAGACACTCAAATATCCTCCCTTCGCTGCAGAAAACGGCATTCAGGGACGTGTCACCCTTTCGTTCACGGTTGAGAAGGACGGTTCTATCGGCAATATCGAGGTAATGCGTTCCCCCGCCGACGAGCTCTCCAAAGAAGCCATCCGTGTGGTTAGCGCCATGCCCAAGTGGAAACCTGGTAAGCAGCGTGGTAAGCCGGTACGTGTAAAATACGTGCTTCCTATCACATTCCGTCTCCAGTAATCCCCCGAGGACTTTAAGTTTCAGAAGGAAGGTTGTTCCAAGACGGACAATCTTCCTTCTTTTTCTATCAGCGCCCGCCAAGGACGCACAATCCTCTCATCCCAGCATGTTCACCCAGCAAGAACTCTCCCAACTGATTAATGCCACCATCGAGCGTATCGACTACCCCGATCTGGCACCAAAGCTCTTTGAGCCTGTACAGTATATGCTATCCAGCGGCGGCAAACGCGTGCGCCCCTGTCTCGTACTGATGGCGGCCAACCTCTTCAGCGACGACATACAGCCCGCGCTCACCCCTGCTGTGGGCCTTGAGATATACCATAACTTCACGCTGCTGCACGATGACGTGATGGACAAAGCTCCCGAGCGTCACGGCAAACCTACCGTCCACCTCAAGTGGAATGAAAATTCGGCTATTCTTTCGGGCGATGCCATGCAGGCACTCGCCTACACCTATATTGCAACGGTGCCCACTCCCGTGCTCCGTCCTGTCATCGAGGCATTCAACAAGATGAATGTCGAAATCGGTGAGGGACAGCAGTTGGACATCGATTTTGAGACCCGCCAGGACGTCACCGCCGACGAATACATCCAGATGATCCGGCTCAAGACATCGGTGCTGCTGGGCTGTGCCCTCCGCATGGGCGGTCTCATCGGCAGACAACTTGCCATCGACAGCCGCAACGGCATGGAAGGCAAACCCGAGGACATTGACCTGCTCTACACTTTCGGTGAAAACGTAGGCCTCGCTTTCCAGCTCCAGGACGACTGGCTCGACTGCTGGGGCGATCCCGCCACTTTCGGCAAACGCATCGGCGGCGATATCCTCTGCAACAAAAAAACCTACTTGCTGATACGTGCCCTGCAGATGGCCGACGGCAAGAACCTCGAAACCCTGCTGCAAGAAATCAATCCCAAGAAGGCCGGAATGGGCGAAGAGGAAAAGATTGAATTCTTCAAGAAAGTCTATGCGGAATGCGGTGCAGAATCGGCCTGCCGCAAAGCCATCGAGTACTATCAGGCCACGGCTCTGGATGCCTTGAACCACCTCTCAATCGACCGTAAGCGCACCAAAGCGCTCTCGGCTCTGGCACAGAGTCTCACCCACCGTAAGAAATAAATTTCCGAGTGCAATTTCATTAATACCTGTCTTATAAATGTCATACTATCGCAGACTACCCAATACCGATGTCGGACGCGTTGAAGCCTTGAGACGTGCCATTGGTATGGAAGGTTATAAGGAAAGCGATGAACTGGTTCTCTCCTATCGCACCATAGAAGATGCCCGTCAACTGATTGCTCCTTTTGACAAAGTGCGCATCAACGCTGCCCAAAACAAAGAGGCCCGCGACAAATTCTCGCGCACCTATCGCCCCAAATACCGTTTGGCACAGCTCTACGTCAACCACTTCATTCAGGTGCTCCTGATGGCAGTGCAGCGCGGCGAAATCAAAAAAGAGGTGCTTGAGGCGTACGGGTTGGGAAATATGCGCATCCCTGACGTCTATCCCGAGGCTGCTCTCGATGAATGGGGCGAACGCATCATTAAGGCCGAGGAGGCCCGCATCGCATCCGGAGGCATTCCTATCTATAATCCCACCATCGCCAAGGTGAAGGTATATTGGATGGCTTTCCATGAGGATTACGAACCTATGATGCGTATGCGACAAAATTGGGAGAAGGCTCAGGAGGAAGTAGTCCGGATGCGACCCGCTGTCGATGACCTCATCCTCGATATATGGAACCAGGTGGGCAAGGTGTATGCCGCATTCCCCTGGCTGGAACAGGTGAACCGCTCGGCCCAGTTCGGTGTGGTTTACTATGACCGCAAGGACCGCGAACGCAAACGAGCCGAACGCGAACGCCTCAAGGAAGAGAACCGCCGTAAGCAGATGAACCTGGAAATATAGAGATTGGACAATCGTGAAATAGTAAAATAATCAAATATATAAATTCACTTAATATTTTAAACGATTATTATGAAGAAAATCAGAGCCGCCGTAGTAGGTTACGGCAACATAGGTCGCTATGCCCTCGAAGCCCTCGAGGCAGCACCCGATTTCGAAGTAGCAGGCATCGTCCGCCGTCAGGGCGCCGAGGATGCCCCCTTGGCTATTCAGCAGTATCCCGTAGTCAAAGACATCCGCGAACTCAAGGACGTCGATGTAGCCATTCTTGCCACTCCCACCCGCAAGGTGGAGGAATATGCGCGTGAGATTCTGGCCCTCGGTATCAATACCGTTGACAGTTTCGACATCCACACTTCCATCAAGGAACTCCGCGCCAACCTCATGCCCGTAGCCAAGGAACACAAGGCCGTGAGCATTATCTCTGCCGGTTGGGATCCCGGTTCGGACTCCATCGTACGAGCCCTGATGCAGAGTCTCGCCCCCAAGGGGCTCACCTACACCAATTTCGGTCCCGGCATGTCGATGGGCCACAGCGTGTGCGTCCGTTCGAAAGCCGGCGTGAAGAATGCCCTCTCGATGACCATTCCGCTGGGTGAAGGCATCCACCGCCGCATGGTGTATGTGGAACTCGAAGACGGAGCCAAGCTGGACGAAGTGACAGCCGCCATCAAGGCCGACCCCTATTTCGCCAGCGACGAGACCCACGTCTTCCAGGTCGAATCGGTCGATGCCGTACGCGACATGGGCCATGGTGTCAACCTGGTGCGCAAGGGCGTGAGCGGCAAGACTCAGAACCAGCTCCTCGAGTTTGACATGAAGATCAACAACCCTGCCCTCACGGGCCAGGTGCTGGTCAACGTGGCTCGCGCTTCCATGCGTCAGCAGCCCGGCTGCTACACAATGATTGAGATTCCCGTCATCGACATGCTTCCCGGCGAACGCGAAGACAACCTCTATTTGGTTTAATTCTCTCTACAGTCTATAATCCGACAGTCCCGCCAAATGTTTAATTTGGCGGGACTGCTTTTATCTGTGAAAATTCACGACACATGCTCCTTTTCCTTTTGCAATGCGTCCACAAACTCTTTTAGTTTGAGTACCAGTAGTTGAGGGAATGTGATGTCGCTAAGCACGTTAAAGTGCGAATCGTCCGACACGATGTAGGTGGCACCGGCGGCTATTTGTAGGGCGTGCGAAGATGTGTTCTCATCATTTCCTCGTCCTTCTCCTTGCTCCACTGGCCGGTTTCCCAGAGGCGATTCATACCTTCCTCGGCCTTGCGTGCATAGAAATCACTGACGACCTGACTTAATTCTTCCAGTTCTTCTATGGTTTTGATGTGCCCCAGCAACTGAAGGAAATCCATCTGTGCTGCATTCATCGTTGCTCTTGATTGCTCCATTATTTTTTGTTTTATGGTTCTGGCAGCAAAGATACGACTTTTATTTTAAAAACAGAAAGGAAAACGAAGATTTTTGTTTCATTAAGCATAAAAATCCTCATTTTGGCATCTGCTAATGTTAATATTGCCTTATTTTTTCAATTCTATAGGCTCACTTGCGGTATTTCTTGTGCCACAAGAGTAATTTAGAGGGTCTTACATCATACATCTTCCATCGGACATCTTACATCATACATCATACATCATACATCATACATCTTCCATCTTACATCTTCCATCTTACATCTTCCATCATACATCTTCCATCTCCAAGTGCCTGTCTCTGCGATTCGCTTGCGCCTAACCCCGAAGGGGTGATATACTCCTGGCAGGGCATGGAGCGAAGCGTAATCCCTGCTCCCCACATCGCGATTGGATGAACCGATTCTATTCGTCTCCGGCGGAAATAATCCGGGGTCACAGATTTTCAGTGACCGGAAGGATAAATAATCCGCCTCCGCAGATTTCCGGCGACATGCCGGAAAAATAATCCGGCTTGCCCATAGGGGAGCAGCCGCAAAAATAATCCTGCGTGACACAAACTTGGCGACGCATAATTCCGCGCGTCTCCATGCATAGGT